>JAYVTD010000349.1:0-7660 GCA_043774765.1 Rhizobacter sp.
TGCGCCGGCTGTGGCGGGAGGCGCCGGCGCTGGTGCAATCGGTGCGGCCCGACGTGGTGATCGCGTCCAGCACCTACCCGATGGACATCTGGGTCGCGAAGCGCATCGCGCGCCTCGCTCGGGCAACGCTGGTCCACGAGGTGCATGACCTGTGGCCGGCGTCGCCCATCGAGCTGTCGGGCATGTCGCCATGGCACCCGTTCATCATGCTGTGTCAGAAGGCCGAGAACGACGCCTACCGCGATGCCGACGTGGTCGTCTCGATGCTGCCCAAGGTCGCCGCACACATGCAGGCCCACGGGCTGGATCTGCGCAAGCTGCACATCGTGCCGAACGGCATTTCGCTCGAAGAGTGGCAGGATGAGCCGATGCCGCTCGCGGCCGATCTGGCAGCGCATCTGCTGGCGCTGAAACAGAGGAGCCGCACGATCGTCGGCTACGCTGGCTCGCATGGGCTGCCGAATGCGCTCGACGTGCTGCTCGATGCGGCAGCGCTGATGCGCGACGACCCGGTGGCGTTCGTGCTGGTCGGCGGCGGCCACGAAAAGGCGCGGCTCGAAGCGCGCGTGCGCAACGAAGGCCTGGCTCACGTCAGGCTGTTCGCGCCGATCCCGAAAGCGCAGATCCCGGCCTTCCTGCGCGAGATCGACATCGCCTACATCGGCTGGCAGCGCGTGCCGATCTACCGCTTCGGCATCGCGCCCAACAAGCTGATGGACTACATGATGGCCGGCTGCGCGGTGTTGCATTCGGTCGAGGCGGGCAACGACCCGGTCGCCGAAGCGGGCTGTGGCTTGACCGTGGCGCCCGAGTCGGCGCCGGCCGTGGCCGAGGGCGTGCGCAGCCTCGCGGCCTGCAGCGTCGGCGAGCGCCGCGCGATGGGCGAACGCGGCCGCGCTTTCGTGCTCGCGCACCACAGCTACCCGGTGCTGGCGCAACGATTCATCGATGCAGTGGAGGCGGCGTGACCAACGCGCAGCGCGAACCCGATGCCGTGGCCGTGGCCGAGCGTTACGCGCGCCGTGCCGCGGGCGACCGCTACAGCATGCTGCGGCCCGACGTGTGGCACACCGTGCAGGAGCGCCAGCGCGCGATGCTGCGCTTGTTCGCGCGGCTGGGCTTCAACGACCTGTCGGCGCTGCGCCTGATCGAAGTGGGATGCGGCAGCGGCGGCAACCTGCAGGAACTGCTGCGGCTCGGCTTCGCACCGCAGCACTTGAGTGGCGCCGAGCTGCTGCCCGAGCGCATCGCCCAGGCGCGCGCGGGTCTGCCGGCGACTGTCGCCCTGTTCGAAGGCGATGCCACGCAGCTCGAGCTGGCGCCCGCGTCGTTCGACATCGTGTTCGTCTCGACTGTGTTCTCTTCGCTGCTCGACGATGCCTTCCAGCAGCGCCTGGCCGACACGACGTGGCGCTGGGTCAAACCCGGCGGCGGCGTGCTCTGGTACGACTTCACCGTGAACAACCCGCGCAATGCCGACGTGCGCGGCGTGCCGCTCGGCCGCGTGCGCGCGCTCTTCCCGGCAGGCCGAGTGCAGTCGCAACGCATCACGCTGGCCCCGCCGATCGCGCGCGCGGTGACCCGTGTGCATCCGGCGCTCTACACGCTGATCAACACCGTTCCGCTGCTGCGCACCCACTCGCTGGCGTGGATCGCCAAGTCGCGGGATGCCAGATGAATGCATTGCATTCATTGACTACAATGCAGGCTGTGAACAGATCCATGGAGATCACATGGCTACTTTGATGATCCGCAGTATGGACGAACGTGTGAAAGCTGAACTGCGCGTACTCGCGGCGCGCCGCGGCGTGTCGATGGAGCAACACGCGCGCGACATTCTTGAGCAGGCCGTGCTGGGCCCGGCGCACGATGAACCTTTCGCGCGGCGCATCCAGCGCCGCTTCGCCGCCGTCGCGGTCGAAGCGCTGCCGTTGCCCAAGCGGCAGGCACCGCGGGTCGCTCCCGCCTGGGCCAAGCGGTGAGCGTGCCCCGCATTCTTCTCGACACCAACGTGCTGTCGGAGCTGATGCGTCCGCGCCCCGAGCCGCAGGTGCTCGACTGGTTTGCTGCGCAGGGCGCGCAGACCCGTTTCGTGATCAGTGCGATCACCCAAGCGGAGATTCTGCTCGGCATCGCGCTGCTGCCGGCTGGCAAGAAGCGCACCACGCTGGCGAACGTGGCACAGACCATGTTCGAGCAGGAGTTCAATGGGCTCAACCTGGCGTTCGACGAACACGCTGCGCCGGTTTACGCCAGCATCGTCGCGCAGCGCAGCCGCAGTGGCGCACCCATCTCGGTGGAAGACGCACAGATCGCCGCGATTGCCTCCCGCCACCGCGTGCCCTTGGCCACCCGCAACACGAAAGACTTTGCGCAGGTGGCAGGCCTTGAGTTGATTGATCCGTGGCAACGGGCGTGAAATGACATCAGAGCAACTCCCTTTCCTCCCCTTTGCCTTGCCCGACATCGGCGAAGAAGAGATTGCCGAAGTGGTCGACACCCTGCGTTCCGGCTGGGTCACCACTGGCCCCAAGACCAAGCGCTTCGAACAAGACTTCGCCGCCTTCCTCGGCGACCCGGCGCTGCACTGCATGGCGGTGAACTCGGCCACCGCCGGGCTGCACCTGGCGCTCGAAGCTTTGGGCATCGGCCCCGGCGACGAAGTCATCACGACGACGCACACCTTCACCGCCACTGCCGAAGTGGTGCGTTACCTCGGCGCCGACGTGGTGCTGGTCGACATCGACCCGGCCACGCTGTGCATCGACATTGCCGCCATCGAAGCCGCGATCACACCGCGCACCAAGGCGGTGATGCCAGTGCACTACGCTGGCCTCGCGGTCGACATGCAGGCCTTGCTCGCACTCGCAAAAAAGCACGGCCTCAAGGTGGTGGAAGACGCGGCGCACGCGCTGCCCACCACCAGCGCCGGCCAACTCGTCGGCACGCTCGCATCCGACGTGTGCGTGTTCAGCTTCTACGCCAACAAGACCATCACCACCGGCGAAGGCGGCATGGTCGTCACGCGTAACGCCGAGCTGGCCCGGCGCATCCAGGTGATGCGCCTGCACGGCATGAGCCGCGATGCGTTCGACCGATTCACTGCCAAGGTGCCGAGCTGGTATTACGAGATCGTGGCGCCAGGGTTCAAGTACAACCTGACCGACATTGCCTCTGCGCTGGGCATTCACCAGCTGCGGCGTGCACAAGAGTTTCACCAGCGCCGCTCGCAGATCGCGCTCGCGTACAACGCGGCGTTCACCGATCTGCCGCTGATCACGCCGCCGCTGCCGCAGGCCGGTGACCTGCACGCCTGGCACCTCTACGTATTGCGCCTCGGCCCGGCCGCGCCCATCGACCGCAATACGCTGATCGAGCGGCTGTTCGCCGCCGGCATCGGCTGCAGCGTGCACTACATTCCGCTGCACCTGCAGCCTTACTGGCGCAAACGTTATGCACTGCGGCCCGAGCAGTTCCCGCACAGCCAGCACGCTTACGAGCAGATGCTGAGCCTGCCGATCCACACCCGCATGACCGAGGCCGACGTGCAACGCGTGGTCACCGCCGTGCGCCACGCGCTTGCCTGAAGGGTGATGCTCAAGCGCCTGTTCGACGTGCTGGGCGCCGCGCTGGGGCTGGTGCTGCTGGCGCCGCTGCTGCTCGGCATCGCGTTGTGGATCAAGCTCGATTCGCGCGGGCCGGTGTTCTTCCGCCAGCAGCGTGTCGGGCGTTTCGGCGCGCCGTTTCAGATCCACAAGTTCCGCAGCATGCGTGAAGACGCGCAGCTCGCTGGCCCGCAGATCACCGTGGGCGCCGACCCGCGCATCACCCGCGCGGGCAGGTTCCTGCGCCGCACCAAGCTCGACGAACTGCCGCAGTTGCTTGACGTGCTGGCCGGCACGATGAGCCTGGTCGGCCCGCGCCCCGAAGTGCCCCGCTACGTGGCGATGTACCCGCCGGCCATGCGCGACAAGGTGCTCTCGGTGCGCCCCGGCATCACCGACCCGGCGTCGATCGAGTACCGCGACGAGAGCCTGCTGCTGGCGCGCGCGGACGACCCGGAACGGGTCTACATCGAGCAGATCATGCCGGCCAAGCTGCGCTACGCGGCGGAATATGTCGACCGCATGTCGCTGCTGAACGATGTGCGGCTGATCGGCGCGACGCTGCGCAGCCTCTTTTTACGCTGAACAGTGCTCATGCTGTACACCTTGTGGGCTCTGTCGGCGCATGCCGCTCATTCGTTAGGCATCGCAACCACCATCTTCATGGAGTTCTGGTAGTCGGCGGGTTGTCGTTTGTGGCAAGCTATATATTTGAAACGTCATTTCTGGGGGTCTTTCACCATGCCCATGCCCGTCGAAGCTCTTGAGGTGGAGTTCCTGCGCCTCCCCACAGCGGATAGAGATCGCTTGCTTGATCGTGTGATTGCCAGCCTCGACGCGGACAAGGCTCGAGATCAAGCTTGGGAAAGACTGGCTGCAGAACGTCAAGCGGAGTTCAAGAATGGACTGTCTGTCCCGGTCGATGGCCCCGCGTTCGTAGAAATGCTCCGTGCTGAACTGTCTTGAGCTCGGTCTATTCCGTTCATCGAGGCGCTGCTGATGATCTGGCCGCAGCGGCGCATTTCTATCGCCGTGCTTCCCCTCGAAACGGGCGCCCATATATTGGTCATCCGCCACCAGCACCGCGATCCTGAATACGGCACTCAACGCCGCTGAGTATTCGTCGGGCGATGCCTAACCCCTCTTGAGCGGGCTCGCACCGGCATAGCTCTGCAGGCCCGCATTTCATTCTCGGCCCAGCGCACCCTGCCGGCGCGAACCGCTCATGTCAAACGCTGACCCCATGACACCCGACTCTTCCTTTTGGCAAGGCCTAGACCTGGCGCTGGCGCGCGTGCGTCCGCAGCGCCGGCCGATCTCGCTGTTGGTCGACGGGCTCGTGATCGCGCTGTGCTGGAACGTGACCTATGTGTTCCGCCTCGGCTTCGAACGCTGGCTGCACGCGCGGCCTTCCTACGACGTGTGGGTGATGCTGGGCGTGGTGGCGGTGTACCTCGGCATGTTCGCGCTGGCCGGCATACCGCGTGGCATGTGGCGCTTCTCGGGCTTCAGCGAGGTCAAGCGCCTCACGCTGGCCTGCTTCGCCAGCGGCCTGCTGAGTGCGGTGATCGTGCTGATGGCGCAGCTCGTTGAAGTGCCGCGCGCCGTGCTTGCGCTGCACCCGCTCATCTCTCTCTTCGGCCTGTGCATGGTGCGGGTGGCCTACCGCATGTTGTACGAACACGCGCGCTCGCAGGTCACCGGCAGCAATGCCGACGTGCGCCGTGCCATCGTGCTGGGCGCCGGCGAAGCGGCCAAGCGCCTGCTCGCCACCATCCACCAGCAGGGCTGGATCGTGCTCGGCCTGTTCGACGACGACCCGGCCAAACGCGGTGCGCGCATCGGCGGCGTGCCGGTGCTGGGCGCGCTGGCCGACGTGGCCAGGCCCGAGTTGCGGGCCGGCGCTACCCACGTGATCGTGGCCCTGCCCGGCGCCACGGCGGCACAGCGCCGCCGCGCCATCGAAGCCGCCGCAGCCACCGAGCTCGAGGTGCTGACCGTGCCCTCGGCCAGCGAGCTGCAAGACGGCAGCGCACGCATCGAGCGTGTGCGCAGCATCGAGCCCGAAGACCTGCTCGGCCGCGAACCGGTGCAGCTCGACGAAGCCGGCATCGCCGAGATGATCTGTGGCAAGACCGTGCTCGTCACCGGTGCCGGCGGGTCGATCGGCTCGGAGCTGTGCCGCCAGGTGGCACGCTACGGTCCGGCCAGCATCGTGCTGTTCGAGCTGAGCGAGCTGGCGCTGTACCAGATCGAGCAGCAACTCACCGAGCTGCACCCGCACCTGCCGCTGCAGCGCCTGATCGGCGACGTGAAGAGCCGGGCGCAGATGGCGCACGCCTTCGCCACCTGCCGGCCGCAGCTCGTGTTCCACGCCGCGGCCTATAAGCACGTGCCGTTGATGGAAGAGCACAACGCCTGGGCGGCGCTGCGCAACAACACGCTGGGCACCTATGTGGCCGCGCGGGCCGCCGGCGAGGCCGGCGTCGAGCGCTTCGTGCTGATCTCGACCGACAAGGCCGTGAACCCCACGAGCGTGATGGGTGCCAGCAAGCGCGCCGCCGAAATGGCGCTCTCGCAGCTGGCCACGCAGGGCTTCAACACGCGTTTCATGGCGGTGCGCTTCGGCAACGTGCTCGGCTCCAGCGGCAGTGTGATCCCGAAGTTCAAGGAACAGATCGCCAAGGGCGGGCCGGTGACCGTGACGCACCCCGACATCACCCGCTACTTCATGACCATTCCCGAAGCAGCGCGCCTCGTGCTGCAGGCCGGGGCCATGGGCGAGACCGGCCAGGTCTACGTGCTCGACATGGGCGAGCCGGTCAAGATCGTTGAGCTTGCGCGCGACCTCATTCGCTTGTCGGGCCATGCGCCGGGCGAGATCCGCATCACCTTCTCGGGCCTGCGGCCGGGCGAGAAGCTGTTTGAGGAACTGCTGGCCGATGCCGACAGCACGCTGCCCACCGCGCACCCGCGGCTGCGCATCGCCTTGCTGCACACGCACGAGAACCCGGGCCTCGCCGCCGACCTGGGCGCGGGCCTGCCCGCTTGCGGCCCCGGCGTGGCCGACGCCGAGGTGAAGCGCTGGCTGCACGAGTTCGTGCCGGAGTATCGGCCGGGGTGAGTGGTTGCGCGGGTGAGGGCGCCTCGACCTGAGCCCCGGGCTGGCGGCGAAGCGGCTAGCAGTGGCGCAGCCGCCGGATCGAAGCGGTGCTGGCCGAAGCGGCAGGGCGCCGCAAGCCGTGATGCACGCCAGACCGCGCCGGATCATCGGCGACTCCGGTGATCGTTAGACCGCACAACAGCCCCACTGCGGCCTCACAGTACGATATCGCCAGTAGTATCATTTGGCATGAACGCATCTGCCAAGCTACTCGCCTCAATGCGTCGCAATGCGCTCGACTGGCAGATCGTTGAGCTACAGACAGTTGCCCGTCAACACCATATCGAATGGCGGCACCAGAAAAGCAGCCACTGCGTTTTCATGCGAGGCGACGGGCGCACCCTATCGGTTCCGGCACATCGGCCTATCAAGCCGATCTACATCCGGAAGTTCATCGAACTCGTTGATGGAGCATGAATGATGAGCAAGCTAGTTGACTATCCCTTTGAAGTTCGCCCCCTCGCTCAAGAAGAGGGGGGCGGATTTCTTGTTTCGTTCACAGATTTTGCGGAGTGCATCTCCGATGGTGAGACAGTCGAAGAGGCCATTGGCAATGGGCGCGATGCCCTGAAGGCCACCATTGCAGCGCTCAGGTCGAAGAAGCTGGCCGTTCCGGCGCCAAACAGCGGGGGCGTTGCGTCAGGCAAGTTCGTGGCTCGAGTACCCAAAACCGTCCACGCTCAACTGGCAACTCGTGCGCGAGCCGAGGGCGTGTCGCTGAATGCACTGGTTCTCACGTTCATCGCGCAAGGGCTCGGTGGTGCAGCCACCAAGTCGCGCGGAAAGAGTGCTGCCTAACCCGTTCAGAAGGAGCTGGCGTGATCGCCTCGCCTGAACGTGTGAACGTGTGTAGACTGCCGCACAAGGAGACACACATGGCCACGAATCTCGC
>JAYVTD010000350.1:0-9567 GCA_043774765.1 Rhizobacter sp.
TGTGGGGCGTGTTGCTGGTGGCGCACCCGGCTGCCTTCAACCTCGTGGCGCGCGAGTACGCGCAGAGTGCTGTTGCGAGCGGTGAAGGCGCCGCCGCACTGTTGCGCCTGCAAGAGCTCTACCAGCGTGCGCCCACACTCGACCTGCTCGAAGCCATCGCCCTGCTCGACGCCGACCCGGCCCGCCAGCGCGAGCGCTTGCTCGCCCATTTGCGCGAGCACCCTTCCCTGTCGGCCGCGCAAGGCCTGCTCGGCCAGCACACCGACGGCTCGTTCAACGAGTCCGAGACCAAAGCCCTGCGCGACGCCATCGGCCGCGCTGCACAACCGCTGCGGCGCTACCGCTGCGCCGCCTGCGGCTTCGAAGCACAACACTATTTCTGGCAATGCCCGGGCTGCTCGAGCTGGGACAGCTACCCGCCGCAACGGCTGGAGGACCTGGCATGAAGTTGGCCCGCGAGCGCCTGGCAAGAGCGCGTGTACTGGTGGTGGGCGATGCAATGCTCGACCGCTACTGGTTCGGTGCCGTCGACCGCATCTCACCCGAAGCGCCGGTGCCCGTCGTGCGTGTCACGCGCGAAGAAGAGCGCCTGGGTGGCGCCGCGAATGTGGCATTGAATGTCAAGACCCTCGGCGCGCAAGCGACGCTGCTGACAGTCGTCGGCGACGACGAACCGGCGCGCAAGCTGCGCCAACTGCTGGAGCAGGAAGGCGTGACCGCCCTGCTCGGCAGCGACCCGCAGCTCTACACCATCGTCAAGCTGCGTGTGATCGGCCGGGCCCAGCAGCTGCTGCGCGTCGACTTCGAGAACCAGCCCGATCACGAGGTGCTGGCGAGCCTACTGAGCGACTACGAACGTGTGCTGCCCGAGCACGACGTGGTGCTGTTCTCCGACTACGGCAAGGGCGGCTTGACGCACATTCCGCGCATGATCGAGCTCGCACGCGCCGCTGGCAAGCCTGTGCTGATCGACCCGAAAGGCAGCGACTACAGCCGATATGCGGGCGCGACCGTGATCACACCGAACCGCACTGAGCTCGCGCAGGTGGTCGGCCAATGGAGCAGCGAAGCGCAGCTCGTCGAACGCGCCCAGGCACTGCGCAAGGAGCACCGGCTCGACGGCCTGATGTTGACCCGCTCCGAAGACGGCATGTCGCTGTTCGACGGCGAAGCGCGCGACGGCGGCCACACCCGCGTGCCGGCACACGCGCGCGAGGTGTTCGACGTGACCGGCGCCGGCGATACCGTGATCGCCACGCTCGCGGCCATGCTCGCCTGCGGCCTGAGCCTGCGCGAAGCGATGCCGCTGGCCAACCGCGCCGGTGGCATCGTGGTCGGCAAATTCGGCACTGCGAGTGTCAGCTACGAGGAACTGTTCGCATGAAGATCGTCGTCACCGGAGCGGCCGGCATGATCGGCAGCAACCTCGTTCATGGCCTGAACAAAAAGGGCATCGACGACGTGATCGCCGTCGACGAACTGACCGACGGCCAGAAGTACAAGAACCTGCTCGGCGCCAACATCAGTGACTACTTCGACAAGAGCGAGTTCTACGCCCGCTTCACGCGCGGCGAGTTCGGCAAGGTCGACGCGGTGCTGCACCAGGGCGCGTGTTCCGACACCATGGAGCACAACGGCCGCTTCATGCTCGACAACAACTACCGCTGTTCGAAAGACCTGCTCGACGCTTGCCAGGCCCAAGGCACGCGGCTGCTCTACGCCTCGTCGGCGGCCACCTACGGCGGCAGCGCGTCGTTCCGCGAAGAGCCGGAGTTCGAACGCCCGCTGAACGTGTACGGCTACTCGAAGCTGCTGTTCGACAACGTGGTGCGGCGTGTGCTGCCCACGGCGGGCACGCAGATCGTGGGCTTGCGCTATTTCAACGTCTATGGCCCGCGCGAGCAGCACAAGGCGCGCATGGCGTCGGTCGCGTATCACCACTTCAACCAGTTCGCCGAGACCGGCAAGGTCAAGCTGTTCGGCGACTACGGCGGTTACGGCCCAGGCCAGCAAAGCCGCGACTTCGTGTTCGTGGACGACGTGGTCGCGGTCAACCTCTGGTTCCTGGAGCACCCGGACCAGAGTGGCATTTTCAACCTGGGCACCGGCCGCGCCCAGCCGTTCAACGACGTGGCGGTGGCCACCGTGAACGCCGCACGCGGGCTCAAGGGCGAGGCGGCGCGGTCGCTGGCCGCGCTGGTGCAAGGCGGGCAGATCGAGTACATCGCGTTCCCCGACGCCCTGGTCGGCAAATACCAGTCGTTCACCGAAGCCGATCTGTCGCGGCTGCGCGCCACCGGCTGCCAGCACGCGTTCGCCGACGTGGCGACCGGCGTGAAGGCCTATGTGGGCTGGCTCGCGCAACAAAGCTGACTTCTTTTCACCGCTGGGTCAACGCGCCCGGCTCAGGTCTCGTTATGGGCGAGCGCTGATCGGCGGTGAGCCCGGCGCATCACTCCACTCGATTTGAGGAACCACCATGATCAAGAAGATTCTCGCGGCCATGCTGGCCCTGTTCGCAGCCGTGGCCTTCGCCGCGGTCGACGTCAACAAGGCCACCCAGGCCGAACTGGAAGGCATCAAAGGCATTGGCCCGGCGATCTCGGGCAAGATCCTTGACGAACGCAAGAAAGGCGCCTTCAAGGACTGGCAAGACATGGTCGAGCGTGTGAAGGGCGTCGGCGAAGGCAATGCCGCTAAGTTTTCGACCGAAGGCCTGACGGTCAACGGCGCCGCGTTTGCCGGCGCGCCGGCCAAGGCCGCTGCGCCCGCCACGCCGGCCGCGAAGAAAGACGACAAGCCGATGGCCAAGGCCGAAGACAAGAAGGCAACTGCGCCTGCTGCCGCACCGGCCGCCACCACCGCAGCTCCGGCCGCAGCCGCAGCACCTGCTGCCGCGAAAGCCGAAGCCAAGCCGGCCGCGATGAGCGCCGACGACAAGAAGGCCGCGGCGAAGAAGGAGAAGGAAGACAAGAAGGCTGCCAAGGCTGCCGCCGCCGAAGAAGCCAAGAAGGCAAAAGCCGACAAGGCCGGCCCGACGAAGGCCGCGAAGGAAGCCAAGCCGTCTGCTGCTGCCGCATCGGCGCCCGCCAGCGCTGCGAAGAAGTAAGACACCTTGCGGGCCGATCGGCCCGCAGCACCCGAGCGCCCCGCCCTGTGCGGGGCGTTTCCGTTTTGCCGGCCCCACCTTTCGAGGGTGCGCTTTCGGGGTCGCCCGCCATGGCGATTTCCATGCAGGAGTTTGCTCGAAACAATCCAGCCCGAGCCCTGCAATTCCGCAGCGCTCGAACCGCTGGAGAACTTCATGAACCTCATCAAGATCATCGTCGCTGCCACGCTCGCACTGGCCTCTGCTCTCGCCTTCGCCGCCGTCGACGTGAACAAGGCGAGCCAGGCCGAACTCGAAAGCATCAAGGGCATCGGCCCGGTCATGTCAGGCAAGATCATCGAAGCCCGCAAGAGCGGCAGCTTCAAGGATTGGCCCGATCTCGCCGGCCGCGTGAAAGGCATCGGCAGCGCCAAGGCGGGCAAGTTTTCAGGCGAAGGCCTGACCGTCAATGGTTCGGCCTACAGCGCCGCGGCCGCCGCGGCGCCGCGCAGCACGGCGAAAGCCGGCAAGGCCGTGAAAGAGCCGGCGAAGAGGTGAACCGGCGGCGCTACCAGCCGAAGAAGCTCACCACGTCGGCACGCCGATTCATCGTGTCGGCCACGCCGAGCGCCATCAGCTCGCGCGTGTAGGGTGCTTCGAACAGCAGGTAGCTGGCCAGCGCCGCACCGCGCGCGTCGTCGCCACGGCCTTCGACGCCCACGCCGCGCAGCATCGCGCGGATCGGCAGCGGCAATGCGCCCAGATGTCGCGCGGCGATGTCGTCCAGGCGCTGGCTCGGCGCGATCACCAGCACTTCGATGGGCTTGAGGCTGCTGTGCGCTCGCGCTTCGGGTGTCAGCAGCGCCAGCGTGCTGTTGATGCGCTGCAGGCGCTCCACATCGACCGCCAGCGCATCGAGAAAGATGTTCGACAGCGCATGGCCCGCGATCTGCGCCAGGTTCGGGTACTCGCTGCTGCCCACGCGCTCGCCGGGTGGTTCGTGCATGCGCCCGGCACCGACGACGAGGATGCGCTCGGCGCCCAGGTGCACGGCCGGCGAGATCGGCGCGGCCTGGCGCATCGAGCCGTCGCCGCAGTATTCGGTGTGGCCACCGATGTTGAGCGCCACGGCCGGGAACACGAAGGGAATGGCCGACGACGCCAGCAGGTGCTGCACGCCGATCGCATCACGCACCGCGATGCGCTGCGAGCGGGTCCACGGCAGGATGTCGGCGACGGCGTCGTAGAAGGTCACGTGCAGGCCCGAGCCGTAGCTCGACGCGGTGACGGCCAGCGCTTTCAGATGGCCGTCTTTCATGACCTGGTGCAGCCGCTCGGTGCTGACGAGCCGGCTCAGCAAGGTTTGCAGCGGCGAGTTGTCGAGCAGCGAGCGCGGCTTGGCGCGGCGCCAGCGTGCAATCACCCAGCCCATCGACATCATCGTCAACCAGCGCGCGCCGGTGCGGATCACGCCGATCGAGTCGGAGCGGTACACCTGCTCGGCGTGGAAGTTTTCCCACACCTCGCAGATCGTGTCGACGGCGGCGTCGAAGTTGTCGGCACGGCAGGCGAGCGCGGCGGCGTTGATGGCGCCCGCCGACGTGCCGGCGATCACCGGAAACGGGTTGGCCTTGGGGGCGCCGTTGTCGCGCCGGATCTGCGCGATGGCCTTGAGCACGCCCACCTGGTAGGCCGCGCGCGCACCGCCACCGGTGAGCACGAGGCCGGTGGTCGGCGTGGGTGTGGCGTGGGGACTGCCCATCACCCCTTATCGGCTGAACTGAACCCCGGCTGAAGGCGGGCCGGCTTTTGTCATTCGTACACCACTACCGCACGGCCGTTGCGCGCGCCGGCGCGCCAGCGGTCGAGGGCTGCATCGGTGGGATAGAAGCGCGCCGAATCGCCCAGATCGAGTTCACCACTCGCGTTGTCGCGCTGCAACTGCAAACGCACCGTCAGGCCCTGCGCCAGGTCGCCGTGTTCGGTGGCGACACGGCGCGACGGAAAGTCGCGCAGCACGTCGGCCACCGGCGGCACGCTGCCATTCACTTCCACGCGCAGGTACTTGCCGAAGCGGCAGCGCGCGCCTGCCAGATCCCACACCTGCGCGACCGTCAGGCGCAGGCCGCCGGAGAAACGGTCGGGCTGGACCTTGCCCTGCACGATGATCAGTTCGTCGTCTTTGAGCAGATCACGGTTGGCGTTCAGCAGGTCTTCGTTAGCCACCGCTTCGATCACTTCGCTCTTGTCGTCGAGCTTGAAGATCGCCACCCGCCCGCGCTGGCCGTTGACCACGCGCAGGTCGCTGACGATGCCGGCCAGCAGTTGCGGCTCGCGGCTGTCGAGCAGGTCTTCGATCTTTCGTTTGGCGAAGCGCCGCACTTCGTCTGCGCTCTGGTAACAGGTGGCCCGACAGGTAAAACCCAAGCGCGCCCTTCTCGAGCGTGAGCCGCTCCTTGATGCTCCACGCCTCGGCATCGACCAGCGCCGGCTCCTGCGTGCTCGCGGCGTGGCTGCTTTCTTCGTCGGGGCCGAAGTCGAACAGGCCGCCCTGGTCGGCGTGCGCCACCTGCGAATCGGCCCAGTCGAGTGCCAGGCTCACGCTCGCGAGCATGGCCGAGCGCTCGGGGTGCAGCGCATCGAACGCACCGGCCTTGATCAGCGCTTCGACCACACGCTTGTTGATGCGCTGGCGATCGACGCGGGCGCAGAAGTCGAACAGGCTCGTGAACGGCCCGCCCACGGCGCCAGAGGCGCCGCCTCCCGTTCCTTCGCGCGCTTTCACGATCGCCTCGATGGCGCCCTGCCCCGTGCCCTTGATGGCGCCCAGGCCGTACTGGATCTCCTTGTCGCTCACCGGCTCGAAGCGGTACACACCTTTGTTCACATCGGGCGCGTGCAACACCAGGCCGAAGCTGCGCAGGTCGAGCATCAACACGCGCAGCTTGTCGGTGTCGTCCATCTCCACCGTCATGTTCGCGGCGAAGAATTCGGCCGTGCAGTGCACCTTGATCCAGGCGGTGTGGTACGCGAGCAAGGAGTACGCGGCGGCATGCGACTTGTTGAAGCCGTAGCCCGCGAACTTCTCCATCAGGTCGAAGACTTCGTCGGCCGCGTCGGCGGTGATCTCCTTTTTCGCAGCACCGGTGCGGAAGATCTCCCGTTGTTTAGCCATGTCAGCGGCGTTCTTCTTGCCCATCGCTTTGCGCAGGATGTCGGCACCGCCAAGCGAGTAACCGGCCAGGATCTGCGCTGCCAACATCACCTGCTCCTGGTAGACGAAGATGCCATAGGTTTCACTGAGAACCGTCTCCAGCAGCGGGTGCGGGTAACTCAGCTCTTCGCGGCCGTGCTTGCGCGCGCAGAAGGTCGGGATGTTTTCCATCGGCCCGGGCCGGAACATCGCGTTCAGCGCGATCAGGTCTTCGATGCGCGTCGGCTTCGCGTCTTTCAGCATGCGCTGCATGCCCGAGCTTTCGAACTGGAACACCGACTCGGTGCGACCTTCGGAAAACAGCTTGTAGACGCGTGCGTCGTCGAGCGGCAGCTTGTCGTAGTCGAAGCCGGCGTGTTGCGGTCTGCGCGCGAGGATGAACTCTTTCGCGATCTCCAGGATCGTCAGCGTCGCCAGACCCAGAAAGTCGAACTTGACGAGGCCGATCGCTTCCACGTCGTCCTTGTCGAACTGGCTGATCGCGCTGTCGCTGCCGGGCTGCATGTAGAGCGGGCAGAAGTCGGTGATCTTGCCGGGTGCGATCAATACACCGCCGGCGTGCATGCCGACGTTGCGCGTGATGCCTTCGACGCGCGCCGCGAGCGCCAGCAGCTCGGCCACTTCGACCTCGGCCGCTTCGCGCTGTTCGAGTTCGGGCGCTTCCTTGCGCGCGTAGATCAGGCTCGGGTCGGGGTTCTCGGGCACTTTCGCGAGCGTGACCTGTTTGCCCGGCGGCGCAGGGATCAGTTTGGCGATCGAGTCGACGTGGCCGTAGCCCATGCCGAGCACACGCCCCACATCGCGCAGCGCGGCCTTGGCGGCCATCGTGCCGAAGGTGGCGATCTGGCTCACCGCATCGCGGCCGTACTTGGCCTTCACGTAGTCGATCACCCGTTCGCGGTTGGCCTGGCAGAAGTCGATGTCGAAGTCGGGCATCGACACCCGTTCAGGGTTCAGGAAACGCTCGAACAGCAGGTTGTACTGCAGCGGGTCGAGACCGGTGATGTTGAGCGAGTAGGCCACCAGCGAACCGGCGCCCGAACCGCGCCCCGGGCCGACCGGGCAGCCGTTCTTCTGGGCCCAGTTGATGAAGTCGGCCACGATCAGGAAGTAACCCGGGAAGCCCATCTTCAGGATCGTCGCGATTTCGAAGTCGAGCCGCTCGACGTAGCGCGCTCGTTCCTTGTCGCGCCGCGCTGCGTCGGGGTAGAGCTGCAGCAGCCGGGCTTCGAGCCCCTGGTGCGATGCGAGCGCGAAGTACTCGGGCATCGCGAGTTGTTTGCCATCGACGAGCGGTGTGGCGAAGTCGGGCAACTGCGGCTTGCCGAGCACCAGCGTCAGGCTGCAGCGTTTGGCGATCTCCACGCTGTTGCGCACGGCGCTCGGCAGGTCGGCGAACAGCGCCTCCATCTGCGCCTGCGACTTGAAATACTGCTCTTGGCCGAAGCGTTTCACGCGCCGCGGGTTGCTGAGCATCTCGCCTTCGGAGACACACACGCGCGCTTCGTGGGCTTCGAAATCATCGGGCGCCAGAAACTGCACTGGGTGGGTGGCGACGACCGGCAGCTGGCAGGCCGCGGCCAGCGTGGCCGCCGCGCGCACGTGCGCTTCGTTGCCGGGCAGGCCGGCGCGTTGCAGCTCGATGTAAAAACGGTTCGGGAACGTCACCGCCAGGCGCAGCGCGTGCGCGCGGGCGCGCGCCACATCGCCCGCCACCAGGGCCTGCCCGACCGCGCCGTTTTCGGCCCCCGACAAGGCGATCAGCCCCTCGCCCAGCTCGTCGAGCCAGGCCCATTGCACCCAGGCCTGCGCGCGCTGCTCGTTGCGCAGCCAGGCGCGCGAGATCAATTCGCACAGGTTCAGGTACCCTTTGGTGTTCTGCACCAGCACGAGCAACCGGGTCGCTGCCTTCTCGCCGCTGGCGGGCTCCAACCAGAGGTCGGAACCGATGATCGGCTTGACTCCGCGCTTGCGCGCCGCGCTGTAGAACTTGACCGCACCGAACAAGTTGGCCAGGTCGGTGATGGCCAGCGCGCTTTGTTGGTCGGCCGCGGCGGCAGCCACCGCCTCGTCGATGCGCAGCGTGCCATCGGCAACGGAAAATTCGGTGTGGGTACGCAGGTGAACAAATGCCATGCGCTGCATTTTAGGGAAGGCGCGACCCGTAAAATTTGCGGAGTGAAATCAATTCTCAATGTCTCGGCTTACAAGTTCGTGGGCCTGAGCGAGCTGTCCGTCTGGCGCGACGCCATTCGTGCGCAAGCGCAGGCCCGCCGGCTGCGTGGCACGGTGCTGCTGGCCGAAGAAGGCATCAATCTGTTCATGGCCGGTTCGCCAGACGACATGCGCGCATTCCTTCATTGGCTGCGTGCGCAGGAACCGTTCACCGCCCTCGTCACCAAGGAAAGCGGGTCCGACGAGCTGCCCTTCGGCAAGCTGATCGTCAAGGTCAAGCCCGAGATCATCCGCATGAACCACCCATTGATCCAGCCGCAGAACGAACGCGCACCCGCGGTCGATGCGACGACGCTGGCGCGTTGGCTCGCGGCGGGTCACGACGACACCGGCCGGCCGGTGGCCACGCTCGACACGCGCAACGCCTTCGAGGTCGACCACGGGCGTTTCACCGGCGCGCACGACTGGCGCATCTCGAAGTTCAGCGACTTCCCCGCGGCGCTGCTCGCGCACCGCGACGAACTTGCCGGCAAGACCGTGGTGAGCTACTGCACCGGCGGCATCCGCTGCGAAAAAGCGGCGTTGCTGATGCGCGAGGCCGGCGTCGAGAACGTGCTGCAGCTCGAGGGTGGGATCCTGCAATATTTCAAGGACGTCGGCGGCCAACATTTCGAAGGGAATTGTTTCGTCTTCGACGAGCGCGAGGCGTTGTCTGACACGCTCGATCCGACCTCGCTTCTATATCGATAGCGAAGGCCCGCGCCACCGCATCTACGCTGCGCCGTTCGAGCTCGCCTCACGACCAACCACCTGCGGCAAATACCTCGCCTTCATCGACGCTACTTCGAAGCCGAGGCGTTCGCGCGCTGCCCGGTGCGGTCGGCGAATACAACGGCAAGTTCATGTGCAACCAGTACGTGCTGCGCGGCGGTTCGTGCGCCACGCCGGCCGGCCATGTGCGGGCGAGTTACCGCAACTTCTTCCCGCCTGACGCGCAGTGGCAGTTCAGCGGCGTGCGCCTGGCGAGATGACAGCCCCTTGGCGTTCTGCGCCGATCCCCCGAGGGGATCGCGCCCGGCTTGGGGCGGCC
>JAYVTD010000351.1:0-2064 GCA_043774765.1 Rhizobacter sp.
TCGCCGAGTACTCGGGCGGCGTCATCGTGGCGAGCACGTCCCACGCGTGCACCAGTTGTTCCATGATCTTGCTGACCCGTGCGAGCATCTTGAACGCGCTGCCAAGATCGTCGCGCGCCACGCACTGCACGGCGGCGCCGAGTTCGTGCAGCAGCAGCTTCATCCACAGCTCGCTGGTCTGGTGCTGCACGATGAAGAGCATCTCGTCGTGCGCGGGCGAGAGCGGGTGCTGTGCGTGCAGGATTTCGTCGAGGTGCAGGTAGTCGCTGTAGCTCATGTCTTTCGAGAAGTCGAGTTGCGCGCCTTCGTCAGTGACGATCTTTTCGGTGGGGCTTGTCATGGCGGCCTCAGGTTCTCATGTGACGGCGGCGCGCTGGTTGAAACGCGCTTCGCGCCATTCGCCGCTGGCCAGCACCTGGCGCAGGTTTTCGACCGCGTCCCACACGTCGACGAAGCGCGTGTACAGCGGCGTGAAGCCGAAGCGCAGCAGGTGCGACGACTCGGGCGCTGCACCAGCCTCGCCCGCCCGAAAGTCGCCGATGACACTGCGCGTGATCAAGGCTTGCATGATCGCGTAACCCTGCTCGTGCGCGAGGCTGACCTGGCTGCCGCGCCGCGCCGGCTCGCGGGGCGTGACGAGCGTGAGCCCGTGATCGGCGCAGCGGGCTTCGACCAGTTCGGTGAACAAGGCGGTGAGCGCGATCGACTTCTGGCGCAGCGCCGCGATGCCGCCGAGCGCTTCGGCCTTCAGGAACACATCGACTCCGCATTCGAGCGCCGACATCGACAGCACCGGCGGGGTGCCGCAAGCGAAGCGTTGAATGCCGAACGCGGGCCGGTAGTCGGGTGTGAAATCGAACGGCGCCGCGTGCCCGAACCAGCCCGACAAGGGCTGGCGCAATTGGTCACGGTCCATGCGCGCGGTGTGGCGCGGGTGGGCCCACACGAAGGCCGGCGCGCCGGGGCCGCCGTTCAGGTACTTGTAGCCGCAGCCGACGGCGAAGTCGGCATCAGCCGTCGTCAGGTCGACCGGCACTGCGCCGGCCGAGTGCGCCAGGTCCCACAGCGCCAACGCGCCGGCCGCGTGCGCCTCTTGTGTGACCTGCGCCATGTTGTGCATGCGCCCGGTGCGGTAGTTGATGTGCGTGAGCATCAACACGGCGAGCTGCTCGTTCAGGTGCGCTGCCAGGTCTTCGGCTTCGATCAGCTTCAGCTCGAAGCCGTGGGTGCGCGCCACGCTCTCGGCGATGTAAAGATCGGTCGGGAAGTTGCTGCGCTCGGAGACGATGAGCCGGCGCTGCGGCGCGTCGGCCTTCACCAGTTCGACCGCGGCGCAGAGTGCCTTGTAGAGATTCACCGAGGTCGAGTCGCCGACGATCAGCTCGTTGTCGCCCGCGCCGACGAGCCGCGCGATCTTGTTGCCGATGCGCTGCGACAGGTCGACCCAGCCGGCCGTGTTCCAGCTGCGGATCAGGTCACGGCCCCACTCTTCCTGCACGACCTGCGCGATGCGGGCCGGTGTGGCCCGGGGCAGCACACCGAGCGAATTGCCGTCGAGGTAGATCACGCCCTCGGGCAGCAGGAATTCGCCACGCAAAGCGGCGAGCGGGTCGCGGGCGTCGAGGGCTAGGCAGGTGGAGCGGTTTGTCGTCATCACAGTTCTCTCAGGACTGCACGCACGGGCGACGCGTCGGCGGTCGTCAGTTTCAGGGGCAGGGCGATCAGCTCGTAGTCGCCGGCGGCAACAAAGTCGAGCACCAGGTTCTCGAGCACGCGCACGTTGTGCTTCAGCAGCTGCTGGTGGCTCTCGAGCGTCTTGCTGTCGGCCGGGTCGACCGACTGGCTGTCGATGCCGACCAGCAGCACACCGAGCGACGCGAGCCAGGCGATGGTCTCGGGCGCGAAGGCCGCGAATGCCGGCGACCAGGCGGTCGGCGCTTTCACGCAGGTGCGCACGAGCACGCGCGGTGGCATGCCGGCGCCGACAAAAGCGCGCAGATGTTCGGGCATGACCAGCGCACCGCAGCCGATCGCATGCACCACGCGGCACGGGCCGAGGTAGGG
>JAYVTD010000352.1:0-22767 GCA_043774765.1 Rhizobacter sp.
GCATCGGGCTCGCCGTCGCTGGTGCTGAATCCGGCGCGCACAGTGGGTGACAGCGCGGCCAGGGCGACTTCGGCAGCGTCTTTTTGAGCCACGGCCGCCGCCAGTGAACAGGCGCTGCGCAGCGTCAGATCGAGCGGCGCCTGAATGTCGGGCAGTGGCCGCACGGTGCTGCCCACCGCGTCGGCGATGGCCTGCGGGAAGCCGAGCGATTCGACCCACAGTGCGCCGACCGTCGGGTGCTCGATGCCGAAGGCTTCGAGCTCGATCGCCGCGAGCTCGGCGCCACGAAGCACCGCGAAGCCGGCGAACATGGCGTTGGCGATGTCGGGGTAGCTGCGGCACAGGATCAGGTGCCCGGTGCCGTGCAGCAGCCCGCAGAGGTAGGCCTCTTCCGGGTCGGCCCCCAGGCGCGGCGCCAGCTTGCTGGCCGCCGTCGCGGCCACCAGCGCGTCGCGCCAGAAGACCGGCATGTCGATGCACTGAATCGCTTCGAAGGTCGACGCCACGCCGCAGGCGACGATGAGCTTGTTGAGCGCCTGGGTGCCGATCATCGCCACGGCGGTGTCGATCGACGCCATCGACCGCTGGCCGCCGAAGTACGCCGAGTTCGCGACGCGCAGCACTTTCGCGCTGAGCACCGGGTCGCGCGACAGCGCTTCGCCGATCTTGCGGGCGTCGACGTTCGGGTCGCGCAGGGCAGCGATCAGGCGCTGCACGACGCCCGGGATCGTCGGCAGTTCGACGCGGCCGGCGGCGACATCGTCGATGAACCGGGGCGTGGCGCGGCCGGCGGCCGGTTTCGCTTCGACGACTCTTTTCTCGGGCACGAGGGTGAAGGCGGGGATGTGGTCTGTGTTCATGCGGCGGCTTTCTTCGGCGGCTCGAGGGTGGTCACCGCAAGTGTTCACGAAGCTTCAGCCGTCCAGCCGGACCATCAGCGCCGGGAAGCCGGCCTTTCTCGGTGGTTCGGCGCGGCGATCATGGTGGTCACGGGCGAGAGTTGTGGGATCGGCCAGTGGCGCGCGCGCAGCGAGTCGCAGCAGGCCGGCGCAACCGTCTTCGCCGCAGCGGCTCCGCACGCGGAACGCTGACCCGCGGCCGAATCAGTTCTTGCGCGCGGCTTTCGCGAGCACCTGGCTCGCGAGCATCTCCGAGCCCACCGAACGCTCCAGCGACGAGCGCGACAAACCCGACTGTTCGTAGTGCAGGTTCTCGTACAGCTCGGCGGCGGCCGGGTGTGCGCCGAGCACGGCATTCAAGGCGTCTTCGGGCAGCTCTTGCGACAAGGCCAGCGCCAGTTGCCGCACCAGCACGCGGTACTGATCGGCGTCGGCCGCCACGCCGCTGCGCTCGACGCGTTCGAGCAGGCGCGCCAGCGCGATCACGGTTTCGAGGCGGGACTTGAGGGATTCGGCGTGCGGTGAGGACATGGGAAAACTCCTGCAGCGGGCGCGCTGCATGGCACACCCATGCCCCTCAACTGTGGGCGGCAGGGCCGGGTTTCAAGGCTGCAGCACGACGCGGCCGACCACACGCCCATTCGCCAGGTCGCCCAGCGCCTGGTTGACCTGCGCCAGCGGCCTCAGGTCGAGCGGAATCTCGGGCAGCTTGACCCGCTGCGCCAGCGCCACCAGCTCGCGCAGGTCGTTCAACGAACCGACGTACGAGCCGCTGATCTGCAGCACCTTCAGCGCAAACGTGGGCAACGGCATGCGGAACTCGCCGCCGAACAGCCCGACCATCACGACCTGCCCGCCGCGCCGCACCAGGCTCACCGCCAGCGCCGAGGTCGACTCGGCACCGACGAAGTCGATCACCGCGGCCACGTTGAAACCGCAGGCCTTGCCGATCGTCTTCAGCGCTTCCGGCATGCCCGGGTCGAAGGCCAATGCGGCACCTTGGGCGAGCGCTGCTTCGCGCCGTGCCGGGTCGGGGTCGATCACGACGGTGCGTGCTTTCGAGAGTGCCGAATGCAGCGCCACGGCCGTCATGCCGACACCGCCGGCGCCGATGATCGCGACCACGTCGTCGGCGGCCAGCGTGCCGAGCCGGCGCACCGCGCTGAAGGCGGTGATGCCGGCGCAGGCGAAGGTGGCGGCGCGCGCCAGCTCGAGCGTGCCGGTGGGTACCAGGTAACGGACATGCGGCACGCGCACCAGGTCGGCATAACCGCCGGGCTTCTGGATGCCCAGCGTGTTCGACGCGCGCGGACACAGGTGGTCGTCACCGCGCTCGCACACCGGGCAGGCGCCGCAGCCGATCCACGGGTAGACGACGACCGGGTCGCCGACCGAAATGCCTTGCACGTCGGGCCCGGTCTCGGCCACCACGCCGGCGATCTCGTGGCCCATGGTCACCGGCAGTTTCGTGCCGGCGCGTTCCAGCGACGAGAGCTTGCCGCCGCCCATGTCGAAACCGCCGGCCTGCACGTGCAGGTCGGAGTGGCAGATGCCGCAGTGGGTGACACGCACCGTCACCTCGTGGCCGACCGGCGGCGCCAGATCGTTCGCTTGTTCTTCGAGCGCACCGCCCCAGGAAGAGAAGGCCCAGCGGTGTGCGCAGCGGTAGTTCATGGTCGTCTCCGATCGGTGGCGTTCGAGCAGGCTGCGACGGTAGCACCACGTTCGCCGCCTGAAAACCGCGCCTGTCACCGACACGACCACTGCGCAATCGTGCACAGCGCAGTGGCCTGCCGACCACCCCCGGCGCCACCTGCGTGCTGCCAGCAGCGCGGCCCGGTGTTGGATGTTGGTGCGCGAAGGAACCAGGCACAGAATGACGCATCCAAGCCCTGCGGACCGACGTACCTGCTCTGCCGTAGCCACCCGAATCCGAACCCTCCTGCCGATGTTGCCCTCATGAAAAAGACGCTCAGGAACTTCCTGACCGGCACCTTGCCGACGGCGCACGCCGTGCGGCCCAAGACCGCCCCGCCGACGAAGCGGGCCGTCTGGCGCATCAGCGAGCATGCGCCGATGGGCGAGTGGGTCGATCCCGACGTGCTGATCGAGCCGACGCTCGCGCCGAAAGTACCCCCACGCGAAGCATCGGGCAGCGGCTGGATCGAGTCGTCGATGGACCTGCTCAGCGGTGCCGACGTGTCCGAAGACCATGACAGCGCGCCCGGCGAGCTGTTCGACGACGTGAACGCGCGGCAGCGGGCGAAGAAGCGCGACTGAACCTCACAACCCCTGTGCTAAGGTTTCCCGGCGCGGTTGGTGCCGCGGAAAGGGCAGCATGTCAGACAGCGTCGTTCAGGCCAGTTCCCTTGCCAGCAGCATTGACGCGGCCGCGGCCGCGATCGAGCCGCGGCTCATCACCTGGCGGCGTGACCTGCACGAACACCCCGAGCTAGGCAACCGCGAATTCCGCACCGCGGCGGTCGTGGCCGAGCATCTGCGCGCGCTCGGTCTCGACGACGTGCGCACCGGCGTGGCCCACACCGGCGTGATCGGCCTGCTCAAGGGGGCGCTGCCCGGCCCGGTGGTGGCGCTGCGTGCCGACATGGACGCGCTGCCCGTCACCGAAGAGGTCGACCTGCCTTTCGCGTCGAAAGTGAAAACCACCTGGAACGGCGAAACCGTCGGCGTGATGCACGCCTGCGGCCACGACCTGCACACCGCCATCCTGATGGGCGTGGCCGAGGTGCTGGCAGGGCTGCGTGCGAACCTGCGCGGTTCGGTGAAGTTCATCTTCCAGCCGGCCGAAGAGTTGCCGCCCGAAGGTGAAGACGGCGGCGCGAAGATGATGATTGCCGAAGGCGCGCTCGAGCGCCCCACACCGAAAGTGATCTTCGGCCTGCACGTCACGTCGCGCCTGCCGCTCGGCGTGATCGGCTACCGCCCCGGGCCGGCGATGGCGAGCGCCGACAACCTCACGATCACCGTGCACGGCCGCCAGACCCATGGCGCGATGCCGTGGTACGGCGTCGACCCGATCGTCACCGCCGCGCAGGTCGTGCTCGGCCTGCAGACCGTGGTCAGCCGCCAGCTCGACCTGACACGCGAGCCGGCGGTCGTGACCATCGGCGTCATCAAGGGCGGCGTGCGCGAGAACATCATTCCCGATTCGGTCGAGATGCGCGGCACGATCCGCAGCTTCGACGAAACGATGCGCGACGAGATCCACGAGCGTGTGACGACGCTGGCCGAAGCCATCGCCCTCGGTTCGCGCGCCGGCTGCACGGTGTGCATCCGCAAGAACTACCCGGTGACGGTGAACGACCCGAAGCTGACGGACAAGATGCTGCCCACGCTGCAGCGCACGGCCGGCGAAGGGCAGCTGCTGCTCGTGCCCAAGGTCATGGGCTCGGAAGACTTCTCGTTCTTCCAGCAGCTCGTGCCGGGCCTGTTCATCTTCATCGGCGTGGTGCCGCCAGGCACCGACCCGAGCACGGCCGCGCCGAACCATTCACCGCGTTTCCGGGCCGACGAACGCTGCCTGGTGCAAGGCGTGCGCGCGCTGGCGCACCTGGCCTGCGACTACCTGGAGTCATGATTTCGGCGCGGGCTCGCGCAGGTAGATCTCCACGCGGCGGTTGAGCGCACGGCCGTAGCCTTTGTCGTTGCTGACCATCGGGTCGCGTTCGCCGCGGCCGCCGACTTCGATGCGGTTTGCAGCGATACCCCTGCCCTCGAGGTGCTTGCCCACATTCACGGCGCGCGCCAGCGACAACACGTCGTTGCCCGCGTTGTCGCCCAAGCTGTCGGTGTAGCCGACGACGCGGATCAGAAGGTGCGATAGCGGCCTGTCTTCGAGCTCGGCTCGTTCACCTGCAACTCGATGTCGTCGGTGCGCAGCACCGAGATGCCGCTCTCGGCCGCGATGCGCTTGTTTTCCATCGAGCGCGACCACGTGTTCGCCGCGCCGCCCGTGCCCACGTCGGCACAACCTGCCACACAGAGCAACGTGGCGAGCAGCCAGCCCAGGCGCACTGCGCTAGCCGACGCTGCGACCGGTGATCAGCTGGTACACGACCGCGATCACTGCGACGACCAGAAGAATGTGGAGCAGGCCACCGGCGGTGAACGAAGTCACCATACCGAGCAGCCAGAGGACGAGAAGAATTACGGCAATGGTGTAGATCACGATCGGTCTCCGGTGGGGGTGGCGAATGCGGGTTGCGTTCGCGCATGAATTGCAGCTTCCGGCGCAACGCAGCGCGCCGGAATCGGCAAAGCCGCCGCGTTGGTGTAGGCGCACTCCCACCCGTGGCAAGGCAGCGCCTGGCCCACGCCACGCAGCGAAGATGTCCTACACCGCCGCGCCGCGCTGCTTCCTACAGTCGATGTTCATACCCCGCTTCAACGACACAAGGAACGCGCATGGAAACCAAGTACGTCAGCCGCGACAAGCTCGGCACGCAAGCCCGCAGCAGCGACCGCCCCGGCCCGGCGCTGATGGGCGCGGACACGCTGCTCGGCAACGCCGTCTACAACACGGACGGCGAAGACCTGGGCGACATCAAGGAGTTCATGCTCGACATGGCCAGCGGGCAGGTCGCGTACGCGGTGCTGTCGTTCGGCGGCGTGCTCGGGCTGGGCGACAAGCTGCTCGCCGTGCCGTTCAGCGCGCTGGCCTTCGACACGCTGAACAAGCGCTTCACGCTCAACGTGCTGAAAGAATCGCTGAAAGACGCACCCGGCTTCGACAAGGACCACTGGCCGTCGGTGGCCGACAAGACTTGGCACTGGCCGTCGATCGCCGACAAGCCCTGGGCCAGCGGCGTGCACCGCTTCCACGGCGCGGCCCAACGCGAGGTCTGACCGCTCAGGGCCCACTCATGCGGGCCCGTTTCTGGCGGCCCGGGGCGCAGCCAAATGGCACTGCATGGCGCCAACGACCCGCAGCACCTGCCACGACAAGCGCGCCTGCGCCGCCAGTACCAGCGCCGCAGCCAGCGGAACCGCCAAGTACAGCCATTCGGCCCGTGGCCACCAGCGCCGCAGGTACATGAGCAGCAGCAGCGGCGCCAGCACCAGGCCGAGCCGGCCGAGCACGCCGGCGCTGGCACCGAGCACGGCCGCGCCGGTCGCCAGGAACACGGCCGAGGCGACGAAGATCAGCGTGAACAGCGTTTCGAAGATCGGGGCCGCCGCGCCTGCGCTCCACGCGCCGGCGCGGTACGGCAGCCAGGCCACGCAGGCGAGTGCGAGCACGCCGGCCAGCACGCGCGCGCGAGCGGCACCACCGCCGTCGCCCGCGATGTCGCCAGCGGGTTTGATGAAGGGCAGCAGGGCCAGGCACAACACGCCCGTCACCGCGTCGATCAGCAGCGTCTTCGGGTAGCCCAGAGCTTCGATCGCGATGCCCTGCCAGGCGGCCGAGTAGGCGATCGCCAGGTTCATCATCGCCATGTAGGCGGTGAACTGCGTGGCCGCCACCGCCGGGTTGGTCACGTCCATCATCAGGGCCGAGCGGGTGCCGTACATCAGGCCCTGCGCCACCGCGTACAGCAGCGTCGCGACCCACACGGCCGTGACGAGTGCCGGCGTGGCCACGCGCTTGACGGCCTCGGCGGCACTCGTCGGCATGATCCAGTTCTGCTCGGTCAGCACCCCCGTCAGGTAGAGCACCGGCAGGCTCATCAGCGCCATGTAGACGAAGAGCGTGCGGCGCCGGCCCCAGCGGTCGGAGAGAAAACCGCCGATCACCATGCACGACGCGGCGATCACCTGCGACCACAGGCTGAGCCAGGCGACGCTGTCGTCGTTCATGCCGATCTCGACCGCCAGGTTCGACTGCAACGCCAGCCCCAGGCTCATCGCGCCGGCCGGCAGCAGCGAAAAGAACACACCGGCGAACGCGCCGCGCGCGCCGAGGAAACTGCGGAACGCTTCCACCGAGAAGTGCTTCATCTCGCGCACCGCCGAAGCCAGGCCCGCGAGGCGCCGCTCGGCCGCCGGCGTGGCCAGCTCCCGCAGTGGCAGCACGATGAAGACCGTGACCGCCGCGATGCACGCCGCCACGAACACGAAGCCGCCCTTGAGCCCGATCGCCGGGATCAGGAACAGCACTCCGGCCCCGCCCACCGCCGAGCCGATCGCCGCACCGCCGAACATCACGCCGTTGGCCAGGCCACGTTCGTTTTCGTGCAGCGTGTTGACGGCGAGCGCGTCGATGGCCACGTCCTGCATCGCGCCGAAGCTGTTGTGCAGCAGCAAGATGGCCGTGAACACACCGAGCTGGGCCGGCAGGTCCAGCCCCATGCAGGCCAGCAGCGTCACGATCATCATGACCTGGGTGCCAAGGATCCAGCCGCGGCGCCGGCCGAGGCGCTCGGAAGCGAACACGTCGATGAACGGCCCGAACGCCCACTTGAAGGCCCAGGGCAAATAGAACGAACCGACGAAGGCGCCGATCTCGGCCGGCCCCACGTCCTGCCGGCGCAGCTGCGCCGCCACAGCAGTGGCGGCGAAGCCGAGCGGTATGCCTTCGGTGAGGTAGAGAAAGAAGAAGGCCGTCAACCGGCCGACGCGGCTGGCGAGGAGGTTGGGCAGGCGCAGGCTCATGCGCGCAGTTTCGCAGACCCGGATCCCGATCTGCCTCGGCCCCCGTCGCGCCCGGCACCCGCTAGTTGATGCGCATTGCGCCCGCGCCGAAGATGCCGATCAACCCGATCGCGATCAGGTAGATGGCGACGATGAAGTTCAGCAGCCTCGGCACGACCAGGATGAGGATTCCGGCCAGCAGCGAGATCAGCGGCGTCAGGCCGAGGTGGATGTTCACGGTGTTCCTTTCAACGGGTGCCGACGACTTCGACATCGACGCGGCGGTCGGGTTGCAGGCAGGCGATCAGCTTGGGCGTGGGTTTGTTTCCCTTGCAGTCTTCGGGCTTCGTGACCGGGTTCGACTCGCTCTTGCCGACCGCCGAGATCTTGCCGCCGTCGACGCCGCCGGTCGTCACGAGGTAAGTCTTGACCGAGTTGGCGCGCTGTTCCGACAGGCGCTGGTTGTACGAGGTCGAGCCGAGCCGGTCGGTGTGGCCTTCGACCGTGATCACGTCGAAGCGTGTGCCCTGCAGCTGTTTCGCGAAACCATCGAGCTCGGCCTTGCCTTCGGTCCGGATCTCCGACTTGTCGAAGCTGAACAACGAATCGGCCGAGAAGCTCACGCGCCGGCGTTCCGGCGGCAGGACGACCGGCGCGACCGGCGCGACGGGCGCAGCCGCCACCACGACCGGCGCCGGCGCCGGTGCGGGTTCCGGCGCAGGAGCGACGTAGACCGGTGCCGGCGCACGGGCCACCACGGCCGGTGCGCGGCCGAACGGAATGATCAGGCTGACCGAAAACAGGTTCACGCCGCCGTGGTTGCCGACCGCGTCGTTGACCCGGTAGCGCTCGGCCTCGGCGCGCATCATCAGTGAGGGGTTGAACGCGTACTGCAGGCCCGCGCCGAACTTGTAGTTGACCTCGGTCTTGCGCGGGTTGGTGTTGAGCACGGCCACCGCGCCGGTGCCCGAGAAGCGGTCGCGCGCGTTGGCGGCCTGGGCCCCGATCCGGCCGATCGCAGACAGGTTCTCGGTGAGTGGCAGCGTGCCCACCAGGTCGAGGTTCAGGCCTTGCAACTTGATCTGGCCGTTCAGCGTGCCGGCCGGCGTGGTGGTTGACGTGAAGCCGAATTTGCCGAGGTTGAAGTAGCCGGCCTCGACCGCGAAGTTGCGGTTGAACTGGTAGCCGCCGAACAGCTTGAAGGCGTTGCCGCGCTCGTCGCTGTTCATGCCGGTGGTGGTGAGGCCGGCGGCGAGCAGGCTGGCGGTGATGCGCTCTTCGTCGATCCTGGCTTGCGATCGGCCCACCGACAGCCCGCCGTAGTAATAACTGCCCTCTTGCGCTGCGGCCGGTGCAGCCGAGGCCGCCATTAGTGTGCCGATGCCGGCGAGGCTCAGGTACTGCAGTGCGTGGGTGGGTTTCATCGAATTCTTTCGGGCGTGGGTGGGGTGGGGGTGGCGCGCGACCGCTGCGTGCGCGCTCACGGTGCAACCACCGTCGTGTTGACCAGCGTGACCGAGGCCGTGAGGCCCAGCGCGCGCCCGATCAACGTGGTTTGTGCGGTCTGGCCTGCGGTCGAGATCGTCACGCCGGCCGGCGCGATGATGGTTCCGACCATCGTGCTGCCGTCTTCGATGCGCGCTGCGCTGCCGACCTTCCAGAACACGTTGCGAGCCTGCGCGCCGTTGATCAGCGTCACGCGCCGCGGCGTGGCGCGCAGGCCGACGGTCAGGGCCGAGGCGCTCTGGAACACCCACATCGCATTGGCATCGCCCCGCGCATCCAGCACCAGGTCGCCGCTCGTGATCGCAAAGGTGCCGCCGGCCGCGGTGTAGACCGCAGGGGCCAGGACCAGGCCACCGAGCTGTCCCGCGCCCGGGTCGCTGCCAGCCGGCATCGCGGCCAGTTCGTTGTAGGCCTGCGTCGCATCGGCCAGCGCCTGGGCGGCAAGCGCCATCGTCGAGGTCGTGCCCGGAGCGGGCGGCCCGCAGAAGATGCTGCCGTTGACCACGCCGACATTGAGCGGCGTCTCTGTGTAGGTGTTGGCACCGTCGTGGAAGCCGGTCACCAGCGTGCAGGCCGCGGTCGTGCCGAGGTTGCCGTTGACGACGGTGTTGATGCCCTGGTTCGTCACGCCGGCCCCGCCGCCGAAGGCGCCGAAGGCTGCTGCAGAGCGCAGGTTGACGGCTGCGGCGCAGGCTTGCGTGCCGGTCGCGAAGGACCACACTCGGTCTGCGGCGAGCGGATTGCCGGCGATGTCCTTGACTCCGGCGCTGCCAGAGCGCAGCGTGACGACGAAGGTCTTGCTCGGCGCGAAGCCGGCGGCGGCGGTGGGCGTGAAGCTCGCCACCTGGCTGTTCGCGTTGTAGCTCACCGTGCCGGGCACGGCGACGCCGGCGTCGGTCACCACGAAGGTGGTGGTGGTGAGCGTGGCCGGGTCGATCGGCTCGCTGAAGGTCGCGCTGACCGCGCTGCCCAGGCAGACACCCGCCGCGGCGTCGGCCGGGCTGATCGCCGTCACCGTCGGTGCGACGAGGTCGGTCGAGGCCGAGGTGGCGAACGACCAGACATGGTTGCCCGCGGCTGGCAGCACGGCCGTGTTCCCGGCCAGTGCGTTGCCGGCCAGGTCGGTCGCGGCGGCGGTGATCGTGGCGGTGAACGCTGAATTGCTCGCCAGCGTGCCCGCGCTCGGTGTGAACGTGGCGGTTCGCGACGCGGCCGAGTAGCTCACGCTACCGGCCACGGCAGCGCCCAGCGTGGTGTTCCGCAGCGTGAAGCTGGTGGCGTTGAGCGTGGCCGCGGCCATGTCTTCGCTGAAGGTGGCGGTCACCTTGGTGTTGATCGCTGCAGCGCTGGCGCCGGCAGCCGGCGCCACGAAGGCCACGGTCGGCCGGGTCGAGTCGCCGAGCGTGGTCGCGAAGCTCCACGACACGTTGGCCGCGAGCCCGAGCCCCTGGGTGTCTTGTGCCGCCGTGGTGACGGTCGCGACACACAGCGTGCTGGCCGGCAAGGGCTGGGCCGGCGTGAAGGTCGCGATGCGGGTCGCGGCGTCGTACGCCACGCTGCCGGTCACGTTCGTGCCGGCCGGGCAGGCGACGGTGAAGCTCGACGTGAGCGTCGAGGCCGTCATCGGCTTGCTGAAGGTGGCTGTTACGACGCTGCCGGTGGCCACGCCGGTGGTGGCGGGTGTCGCCGCCACAGGCGAGGTGGCCGTGACGGTTGGTGCCACGCCCAGGCCCGGGCTGCCGAGGATCGGATCGAGCCCGCCCCCGCCGCAACCAGCCACAAGGGCAACGAGCGACGCGGGAATGAACCAGCTCCGCGGTTTGAAGAAGCTAAGGAACTGGTTCATGGTGTCTCTTCCATGCGGCATGGCCGCTGTTTGCGCTTGTCAGTCCGACGGGGTCGGTTGCTTGTGGCCCGCGATGCGCCATCACCGAGAAGGTTGCGCTTCGATCCGCCCTTTCTGCGTAAGACCTGCGGGGCGTCGGGTGGAACGCACAGGCGGCGCGGGCGTAGGACAAGACGCCGGCACTTCCGGCCGGGCGCGGGGGCGCTCAGCCCACGGCGGGATGCCTGTCTGCGGGCGCATTTCTTGACGGCATCACCGCCGTCACCATGCCCGACCGGCATTTCTACAAGGGCTGATCGGGCTGCGCGCCGGGCGCCCGCGCCGACACGACGACGAACTCGCCCGGCACGCGGTAGGCCTCGCCGTCGCGCCACGGCGCGATCGAATCGATGTAACGCCGGCACACACGCTCGCGCGTTGCGGCGTCGAAGCGCGACCAGGCGAGCGCGACCGGTCCGCCCGCGAACGCGGCCTCGCAGGCTTCGTCGGCGTTGGCATAGTCCAGCGTCGTGCAGACGCACTGGGTGTGGACCGATTCGAAGCCCGCGTCGATGCAGGCCCGCGCCAGCGTGTCGCGCTGCCCGAGGCGAAAGAACAGCGGGCAGACCTCGCTTGCCACTTCGGCCTGCACGATGACGAACAGATCGGCCCAGCCGCAGTGCGCACGCTCGCCCCAGACCGCACTGACCATGCGCCCATCGGGCCGCAGAACGCGGCGCATCTCGCGCAGCGCACGCTCGGGTTCGGGCAGGTACATCAGGCCGAGCGCACACAGGGCCACATCGAAGCCACCATCGGGGCATTCCAGCTGTTCGGCGTCCATGCGCGCAAAGCTGGCGTGGGGCACCACCAGATCACGCGCACGCCGCGCGGCGGCGGCCACCATCTCGCTGGAGAGATCGACGCCGACGACCTTCCCTGTCGGCCCGACAACCCGCGCCGCGTCGAGCGCGACCAGCCCGGTGCCGCAGGCGATGTCGATCACCCGCTCGCCTCGCCGCAGCGCGGCCTGCGCCATCAGCTGCGCCTGCACGCCGGCCAGCTGAGCGCCCCACAAGGGCTCGTAGTCGGCGGCCGCCCGGTCCCAGCCGTAGCGCTGCACGCGCCGTTGCAGCCGCTCGTCCATGACTCAGCGGCGCGTCACCACGATTTCGAGGTACTCGCTCGGCACCACCAGCGTGCTCGGACCGGCGCGGTTCAGGCGGTTCAGCAATTCGGTCAGGTCCTGCTCCAGGGCCGTAGCCTTGTCGGTTGGAAGCGCCAGGAAAGCCTTGTGCACCGGCCCGTACCAGGTGCGGAACACTTCGATGAAATGCGCGGCCGAGCGGTAGCGGAAGTTGAAGATGCGCGGTGTCACTTTGATCTCCGCCGCGCTGTCGCCGAACAGCGTGCGCAGGTGCGTTTCCACGCCCCACAACGACGGCGGTTGCACGCCGGGTGGCGGCGGCAACTGCTTGCCGAGCGTCTTGAACAGCTGGCCGATGAAACCCGCGGGCGTCCAGTTCGCCATGCCGATGCGGCCGCCCGGTCGGCACACACGTGCCATCTCGGCCGCCGACTTGGCGTGGTCGGGCGCGAACATCACGCCGAAGGTCGAGAGCACCGCGTCGAAGCTCGCATCTTCGAACGGCAAGGCTTCGGCATCGGCTGCCTGGAACGTGACCTGCAGCCCTTCGGCGCGGGCGCGCTCGGCGCCGCGTTCGAGCAGCGTGGCCACGTAGTCGGTCGAGGTGACTTGCGCGCCGCGGCGCGCCGCGGCCAGCGTGGCGTTGCCGTTGCCGGCTGCCACGTCGAGCACCCGCTCGTCCCAGCGCAGGTCGCAGGTTTCGGCGAGCTGTTCGCCGACGAGTTGCAGGGTCGTGCCGATGACGGCGTAGTCGCCACTGGCCCAGGCGGTTTGCTGGCGGGCTTTCAGGGCATGGAGATCGGTGGGTGCGTTCATGTCGTGGGCTCCTTGGGGTGAGGGGGCGTGGTGCCGATCGGCTCGCCTTGCGCCGCACTGTGGTCTTCGCCCGCTTCGCCGTCCTGCCCGCGCGTCGGTCCGGCCTGCCCGAGCGTCCGCGCATGCGGCGCCGGGCCGCGGCGCCTGCCACAGCGTCCGGGAGTTCTACCCGAGCGTCCGGGCGCGCGCCGCCCGCGTTCCTGGTGCTTGGCCGGCACGGCGCCTGTGGCCACAATCGGTCACATCGAAGCGAAACGGGAACACAGCACCATGACGACACAACACCTCGCCGCCGCACTCGAACGTGTGCACAGCGTGCTGAAGCGCCGCCCCGACACCGCCGTGCACGACGACGCCCCCGCCACTGCCCGGTGGCAGGGCGGGACCCGCGTCGTCTCGAGCCACGCCAACGGCACCCAGATCGCCAGCGACATGCCGACCGAAATCGGTGGCACCGGCGACCACATCACCCCCGGCTGGCTGTTCCGCGCCGGCTTCGCGTCGTGCGCCAGCACCTCGATCGTGATGGCCGCCGCATCCGCCGGTATCGAACTCGCCACGCTCGAAGTGCGTGCCAGCAGCCGCTCCGACGTGCGCGGCCTGCTCGGCATGGCCGGAACCGACGGCGAGCCGGTCTTCGCCGGCCCGGGCGACGTGCAACTGCACGTCGCCATTTCAGCAGCGGGCGTGAGCGCCGAGCGCCTGCGCGCACTGGTCGAAGCTGGCGTGAGCTGCTCGCCGATCCCGAGTGCGGTGCGGCAGGCCACGCCGTTCGCACTGCTCATCGACGTCGGCTGAGCCGGCTGCATGGACGCGCTCTCGGAAACCCTGCGCGTCGTGCGCCTCGTCGGCGCGGTGTTCATCAACGCGCGCTTCACGGCGCCCTGGTGTTACCACTCGCCGCACGCCGACGTGGCAGCGCCGCTGCTCGAACCCGGCGCCGAGCGGGTCGTGATCTGGCACATGCTCACCGAAGGCGAGTGTTACGTCGAGTTCGGCGATGGGCCGCCGGTGCGCCTGATCGCCGGCGACGCGGTGTTGTTTCCGCAAGGCGACGCGCACCTGATGAACTCGCAACCCGGGCTGGCGCCGGCGAGTCGCACCTCACTGCGCGACGTGCTCTCGCGCCGCCCGCGCCAGCTGAGCTACGGTGGCGGCGGCGCGACGACCCGGCTGATCTGCGGTTACCTCGCCTGCGACGCGCGGCTGGCGCAGCTGCTTCTTGCCGGGCTGCCGCCGCTGGTGCGCGTGAACGTGCGCGGCTCCAACGCCGGCACCTGGCTCGAAGCCTCGGTGCGTTATGCGCTGGCCGAAGCGCGCTCGCCGCGGCCCGGCGGCGCCGGCGTGCTGGCCAAGCTGGCCGAGGTGCTGTTCATCGAGGTGCTGCGCCTGTACATGAACGAACAGAGCACTGGCCGCACCGGCTGGCTCGCCGGCGTGGGCGACCGCGTCGTTGGCGCGGCCTTGAACGCGCTGCACAAACGCCCGGCCCATGCCTGGACGCTGGAAGAGCTGGCGCGTGAAGCCGGCACCTCGCGCTCGGTGCTGTCCGAGCGTTTCCAGCAGCTCGTGGGCAGCTCGCCGATGCAGTACCTGACGCAGTGGCGCATGCTGCTCGCAGCCAGTCTCTTGTGCCGCAGCAACGCGCCGCTGGCACGCATCGCCGAAGACGTGGGCTACCAGACCGACACCGCGTTCAGCCGCGCCTTCCGGCGCGAGTACGGCGCCCCGCCAGCGGCGTGGCGGCGCAGCCAGACCGCGCGCGACATGCTCGCCCCTTCCGCTGCCGGTTGACGCCCGGCGACTACCATCGGCGGGCCAACCCACAACGATGAAGGAGACCGACCCGATGCGACACCTCTCACCGCGCACCGCCTCGTGCGGCCTGTTCGCTCTCGTCACGACCCTGCTGCTCGCGCTCGCCCTCGGCGGCTGCGCAGCCCCGGCGGCGCCGACCGCCAAACCGGCCGCGCAGACGAAGACCGCACTGTGGGTCGGCAACAGTTTTTTCTACTACAACAACAGCATGCACGGCCACGTCGGGCGCCTGATCGGCGCCGCCAACCCGGGCGAAAAAGCTTACCGCGCGACCTCGGCCACGATCAGCGGTTCGGGTATCAACTGGCATGACGTGGAAGCACACTTCAAGCCCGGAGGCGTCGGCTCGTATTCGTTCGACGCCAACAACAACGTCGTCTTCAACACGTTCGAGAAACCCTTCGACGTGGCGATCTTCATGGACTGCAGCCAGTGCCCGATCCACCCGCAGCTCTCGAAGATCTTCTTCGAGTACGCGGCCAAACACAGCGCGACCGCGCGCAAGTACGGTGCCGAGCCGGTCTTCTTCATGTCATGGGCCTACGCCGACAAGCCCGAGATGACCGAGCAACTCGCCGCCGCGTACACGAAGGCCGGCGCCGACAACCAGGCGAAGGTCGTGCCGGCCGGTCTGGCGTTCGCGCGCTCGATCGCCAAGCGCCCCGAGCTGAATTTGTACGAGGCCGACAAGCGCCACCCGAGCCTGATGGGCACCTACCTCGCCGCCTGCACCGTGCTCGCGTCGGTCTACGGCCCTTCGCCGGTGGGCAACCGCTACACCGCCGGGCTGCCGGCCGACGTCGCCGCGCACCTGCAGGCGGTGGCCTGGGAAACGGTGCAGGCCTACCGCCAGCCCTGAAGCCCGCGGCCACGGCTGCGTGCGAGCGCATCACATCTGCCGGAACAGGTGCACGTAGCTGCGGCTGACCGCGAGCCGCTCGGTGAGTGCTTTCAGGGGCACTTCACCCGAATCGCCGGGGCCGTGCGAGAAGCGCTGCACCTGCGCCAGGTTGACGATGGCCGAGCGGTTGATCTGCACGAAGCACGCCGTGCGGGGCCTGCTCCGACAGCTCGACGCTCGCGTCGGGCCCGAAAAACGCCTGCAGCCGCGCGCGCAGGTTGTGCAGCCCGGTGTCGGCGACCCGCAGTTGAAGCTCGCCGGCCGCGCCGCGGCGTGCGCCGACATCGATGTGGCCAGGGTCGCAGCCCGCGTCGCTGCCGTGGCGCACCACGTTCTCGACCAGCGTCAACAAACCCAACTGCGGGAACGCGAGCCCGCGCAGCGCCGGCTCGATCTCGACCGTGAACGTGAGCCGGTCGGGCACGCGCATCAGCATCAGCATCAGATCCAGGTAGGCCCGCACCAGCCGTTCATCGTCGCCGAGCGCGGCCGGCGCGGCCTGGTGCAGTTGCGGCATGGCCGCGAGCAGCTGCACGATCGGCGGCGACAGCACCGCGCCCGACGTGATCGCCAGCACCTGCGCCAGCCAGCGCGAGCTGGCGGCGGGTCGGTATCAGGCGCGTGCGGTTTCAGCGCGACGCGGGCTCGGAAAGGGTGGTGGTCGTCATCGGGCACAGGTTATCGCCACTGCGCCTGCGGTCAAGGCCGGGCCGGGGGTCGTGCAGACAAAGCGCGGGAAACGGGGGCTGAGGTGCGGCGGGGGCATACTTCCGCATCTCATCTGTGGGGCATGCATGACCGGGACTCAGACCTTCCATGTCAAGGATTACGAACTGACTTGCAGCGCCGTGCCCAGCGCGAATGGCGGTTTTGAGCCCGCGCTCGTGATCTGCCGGCAGGCCTGGCCGAAACGGCCACGAACCATCGCCGTGCAGCGCGGCGCCCACGCGTCGGCCGACAGCGCAATCGAAGCGGCCCACGCGCAGGGCATCGAGTGGGTCGCAAACTACGGCTGAGGCCCAGCTCGTCGCCGGCTTCGCCTGGGGTTGCATGCTGGTCTCGATCTTTTCTTCGGCCGCCGAGCTGGGCCGCAGCGGGCGCGAAGGCCTGGCGCTCGGCACGATGTTCGCGATGCTCGCGCTGGCCACGCTCGTGCGCATCGGCGTGGTGCTGGCGGGCCTGCCGAAGAACGTGGCACTGGCGCCTGTGCTGGGGTGGCTGCCGGTGCTGCTGTGGGTGGCGGGCGCCGTGGTCATCGGCGTGCTCGCCGTGCGCGCGCGGCCGCAGGTGGCACCTGCGGCCGCCTAACTCAGCCGGCGCGGGCCGGCCCGCGCTCTCGCAGCGCGGCGATGATCTCGCCGAGCCGCGCACGCTGCGCTGCATCCAGCCCGGAGCGGCCGAGTGCGGCGGCCAGCCACTGGTCTGGCGTGAACGCGGCCGAGGCCGCCGAGGGGCGGCTCTCCAGTGCCGCTTTCATCGCCTGCAGCTTCAGCGCGCGGCGTGCAGCCTGGAACGCCGGCGGCGAATCGAGCTGATACGCGGCTTCGAGCTGCAGCAACAACTCGTCGGCGGTGGCGCTTGCAGCAGCCGATGAAGCCCGCGGTGCCACACGCTGCGCCAACGCCTGGTTCCACAGCGCAGGCAGGGCGGGCAACGCGGCCCAGCGTTGTTCGAGCAGCGCCCGCGCAGTCGCCGGGTCGTCGGCCTGTGCCAACTCGGCTTCGAACTGCTCGCAGGCCACGAGCCGGGCGCGCAGCGCATCGCACTCGCCTTGCCAGCGGCGCTGCGCACTCGTGTCCAGCAGCTGGCGCACGTTATCGCGCACGTTGCGGAACTGCGCTTCGAGCGCGGCTGCGTCGTGGCGCGGCGCCGGGCCGGCGCGCTGCCATGCGGATTCGGCTTCGCCCAGCGTGCGCTGCAGTTCGGCCGGCGGTGTGTCGGCGCCGAGCGCTGCGAGCCGCTCGATCAGCGCGGCGCGTTCGGCACCATGCGCTTTGAACTCCGCATCGCGGGCGTTGAAGGCCGCGTCGCGGGCACTGAACACCGCGTCGATGTCGGCCTTGAACGTGCCCCACAGCGCGTTTTCGAGCGCGCGTGGCAGCGGCAGCCTGGCAGCGTGCTGCTGCCACTCGGCCTGCAGCTCGCGCACCCGCGGGAACAGATCACGCCCCGGCTCGCCGGTGGCGGCTTCGGCCGCCAGCGCCGCGGCGCGTGCTACCAGCTGTTCGCGGCTGCGCTGCGCAATCCGCCGTGCTTCGTTCAGCGGCGTTTCGACGCGCAGCACGGCGGCGCGCATGCGCTCGACCAGCCGGTCGCGCTGCTGGTGCGGCACGGTGTGTTCGAGCGGCCCGAGCCGGCGCCAGTCGGTTTCGAAACGGTCCAGCGCCAGGGCCAGCGCTTTCCAGTCCGGGGCCGTGTCGGGGTCGTTCAGATCGGGCAGCCCGACCGCGTTCAACGCGTCGATCAGTTGCTCGCGCGACTGCAGGTTCTGCTGGCGCGCGGCACGTTGCACATCGAGGTGGGCCGCGATCGGGCCGTGCGCGGTCTTGAGCGCGGCCTCGAAGCGCTGCCACAGCGCGCGGCTGGTCGCGCCACCGAGCCGGTCGAGTTCTTTCCAGCGCGCGCGCAGGTCGTCGATCAGCCCGGCCTGCTCTTTCACCGACAGCTTCACGCTCAGCGCACCGGCCTCGCCGAGCGTCGCCGCCGCGAGCGCTTCGGCCTGCAGCACGAGCTCGTCGCGCGCTAGGCCACCACCCCAGTGCTGCCAGCCTTTCAGGCGGGTGTAGCCGGCCTGCACCGCGTCGATGCGCGCGCTGAAGCCTGCGGCCGGCGCGTCGCCGTGCAGCAGCTCGTCGATCTCGACCAGGTGCTGATGGGTCGGCCCGAGATGGCCTTCGGCGAGCGCGGTTTCGGCGCGTTCGAGGGCCGCGGCCAGGGCCTGGGTGTGTTCGGTTTTCGCGCCCCGCGCACGTTCACGCGCGCGCTCACGCTGCTCGGTGCGGCGACTCTGATGCGCGTCGTCACGGGCCTGCTGCCACTGGTTGAAGCGTTGGCTCAGCGCCCGAGCGACCGAGGCATCGGCCAGCGGCGCGAACTGAAGCCAGCGCGCGGATGGGGCCAGCGGCGGGGCCGCGGTTTCGTTGACCGCATCGCCCGGTGCGGGTTCGGCCGAGGGCGTGCCCTGCAGCAGTGCGTCGAGCACCGCCAGGCGCGCGTCGAGTTCTTCGCCACCCTGCAACGCCGCACCAAAGGCCACCCGCAGCGGCACGTGGGTGTCGCCGGCAGGCGCGGCCGCCAGCACAGTGCGCGCCGCGTCACTGGCCTCGGCGAGCTGGCGCCGGTCTTGGGTGCCCTCGGCCGCGGCCAGGCCGGCAGCTTGCAGACGGGTGAGTGCCACGCGGGCATCGCTCGCCCAGCGTTCGAGCTGGAGCACCTGGTCGCCACGCTCGCGCGTCAGGGCGGCCAACTGCGCCAGCAGCGTTTCGAACTCGGCGCGCTGCGTGGCGTCGATCGACTCCGCGTTCAGCGCGCGCCAGCCCCGGTCGAGTTCGACGAGGCGGTTCGACGGAATCACCGGCTCGCCGACCAGCGCGCGGGCCGCCTCGATCAGCCGGCCCGCCTGCTCGGCGGTTTCACGCAGCAAGACCCGGGCGAGGTGGCGCTGCTTGGCGAGCCGATGCACCCGGCGGTCGGTGTCGCGAAGCTCACGCTCGGCGAGCTTCAACTTGGCCTCGCCGGTGAGCGCGGCCACGGCCGCCAGCTTCACGTCGACCGGCGTGGTGCCCCGCACAAGCGCCAGCAGCGCGGTGTCGTCACCGAGCGACGCCTGCAGCTTCTGCGGCCAGTCGGTGGCGGGGGCGGCGGCCTTCGCGGCAGACGCAGGCCGGGGGGCCTTCGCGGCCGGAGCGGCCGGCCGGTCGGTGGTCGGGGCGGCCTTGTTCTTCTTGAAGATCCAGTCGAGCATGGTGCGGTGCGGCCAGGAAGCCGTTCGGGGAGGAGTGCGCATTGTGAGACGCGGCGGGGTTAGCCCTTCCGCCCGTCCCGCGCGCTCAGAACACGGCGGCGGGCACGCCTCACTGCAGCCGGATGGCAGAGTCGAAGGACCAGGTTCGGCGAATTTCGATCACGTCGAACTGGCGCGCCAGTGCGGGCGGGAACACCGGGTAGGGCTTATGGCTTTCCACGATGCGCCTGATTGTTTCATCGACTTCCGCCACGCCACTGGTGACAACAAAAGTCACCGACTCCACGGAGCCGTCGCTTCGAACGGCCACCGTCACCAAGGGCGGCGCGTGAGGCCGCTGCGCCAGTTCGCGGACCGTGTCGACGGCGGTGTTGAACTGGATCTTCCGGGCCCACGCTTCCGCATACTGGACCAGTTCCACGTTGGGGTCGCTGCGGCCCCACAGCCTGACGCGACGTGCGGTGCTCAGCGAATAGGGCAGCGTGTTGGGCAGGCGAGCGGCCGTCGAGGCCGCTTCACGCTGGGCGGCTTCCTCATCGAGCTGACGTCCGATGGCCCGACGCACCGCTTCGCGTCTCGCCGTCTCGTCTTTTTCGACCTCGACACGCGCTGGCTCTTGCGGTGCCGCTGCCTGCCGTGCAGCCTCCTGCCGCGCGGCTTCAACGCGAGCCGCTTCCAGCCGCGCAGCCTCGACACGAGCCGCTTCCCGACGCGCGGCCTCTATGCGCTGTGCCTCCTGCCGGGCCGCAGCCTGTTGCGCCGCATCCTGGCGTTCGGTCTCCAGCCGCGCAGCGTCGACGCGAGCCGCTTCGCGACGCGTGGCCTCTTCACGCTGCGTCTCCTGCCGGGCCGCGGCTTGGCGTTCGGCCTCCAGTCTCGTGGCCTCGGCACGTGTCGCTTCCTGACGCGCGGCCTCTTCGCGTTGCGCCTCCTGCCGGGCCGCAGCCTGTCGCGCGGCCTCCTCGCGTTCAGACTCCATCCGTGAGGCCTCGACAAGAGCCTCCTCCTGGCGCGCAGCCGCTTGCCGCTGCGCCTCCGACTGGGCCGCCAGCTGTCGCTCGACCTCCTGGCGCTCGGCCTCCAGCCGCACGGCCTCGGAGCGAGCCGCTTCCTGGCGAGCGGCCTGTTCCCGCTGCGCCTCCTGCGCTGCATCGCCAGCAGCTCGCGACGCCGAGGGCAGGGTCTGCGGGCTCGAAGCGCTCGGCGCTACCGCGGCCACAGAGCTTGGCGAGAACGGAGCGGCAAGAACGGCCGGCAAAGCTGCGTCGGCGGGCTCCACATCGACCCCGGCCGGCTCCGGGATCGGCACAGGCGCCGCGCGATCGGGCGCTTGGGCAGGCGTGGGTGGTTCCACAAGGGACGCAGCGGGCGCGGCGTTTTGCGTCGCATCGGCCACCAGCGCCGTCGGCCTGGCCGCGGGCGCGTTCGCCATGGACCTTGCTCGGGGGGGCAGCGCTCGCGGCACAGGTGGCGTCGGGGCCGGTTGAGCGGCGACAGTGGGAGCCATCGTTGGCCGTTGCCGCGGCTCCGCGACCGGCTTGGGCGCTGCCTTTGCGGAGCTGGCGTGCGCCGGGACGATCACGACGCGCAGATCGGGCACATCGATCCTTCGATCTCGCCAGGGGGCGACGAGACCCGGAAGCCCGAGTTTGTCGCCGCCGAAGGTCAGGCTCAACAGCAGCCCGTGAATCACCAGCGAGAGCAGCAGCGCAAGCGCCAATGGCCTGCGTTCACCGCTCGTGCTCCTGGTCTGCCGCTGCCAGCGTGCCGTGGCTGGCGCAAGCGGCGTCGGCGCCGGGTCGGATGAGGGCTCCTGCTCATCGTCGGAGCCCTGGCGCAGAGCCAGATCATCACCGGGGTCGTGCGCCTGCGGGCCCGTCAGCGGCTCGGGCATTGGCGCCGCCACTTCGGGGTCGTTTGTGTTCCGCATGTGGGCCATTGCGCCGATTCTCACGGATACCGGCGAACCGTCGATGAGCGGAAGACCACGCACACCCAGATGAGGCCCGGCCGCTTCTGCAGCGCCAACCCTTCACGCCGCCTTCGGGCCTGAGGTCGATCGTCCAGCCGGCTTCTGTGATCAGGTTGATCGTGTGCGGCGCCGTTGCGGCGATTTCACAAGTGCTGAAGCAGGGAACCGGCCATTTTTCAGCTAGACCGCGAGCGTGTAGACCTCGGCCGCCGCACGTTCGGCAGCGCTGTGGCCCTCGAGCGCACGGTCCCATTCGGGGCCACCGGCGCCCTGGGTCGGCACCAGCCCCGCGGTCATCTGCGTGGCCTCTTCGGTCGCCGCATCGAACTCGGCCACCTGCTCGCGGGTGTCGAGGAAGAGGCGCGCCACGACATAACCGCCGGAGTCGATCACGACGAAAAAACGCGCAGGCCGGCGGTGCGCCGTCTGTGCGTGCGCTCGCGGTGATTCGCTTCCGAAGCCTTGGCCCATGTCGGCATGGTGCCATGGTTCGGAGTCATTCCCCTTCGGGCGCCACCGAAGCCCCCCTGGATCCGGTGCCGCCGCCACGTCGAGCGCCTGCTCGACGAACACGGCCGCCCACAAACCACAAGCCATGCCGGCGTGGGCCAGCGTGATCACGTTGAAGCCGCGCACCACGCGCTCCTGGCGCAGCGACGGCCTGGCCGCGGAGCTGCCGACCGGCGGACACGTCCTGTCACTGAAGCGGCTCAATAGCGACGAGAATTGCGGCATTGAAAAAACTGGAGAGTTGGGCGTGGAAAAATCAATGATCAAAGGCATCGCGGTGGGTGGCCTGGCCATGGTGGTGCTTGGGGCGGGTGGGGTCACCGGCTACAAGACACTGACGAAGCCGAAGTTTGCCGAGGTCGTTGCAGTGAAAGAAATTACGGAGACGGTGGTGACACCGCGCGAGCATTGTGAGGACGTGCAAGTGCAACAACAGGCACCCGTGAAAGATGAAAACCGCATCGCCGGCACCGTCGCCGGTGGGCTGGCAGGTGGCCTGTTGGGCAGCGCTGTCGGGGGCGGCAAAGGCAAGACGCTCGCCACCGTCGCCGGAGCGGCTGCGGGGGGTTATGCCGGCAATCAGGTGCAGAAGAACATGCAGCAAAAAGATGTCGTCACGAAGACCGAGCGCCGCTGCAAGACGCTGAACGACAAGTCGCAGAAAGTGGTGGGCTACAACGTCACGTATCGCCTCGACAGCAAAGACGGGGTTGTGCGGACAACTTTCAAACCAGGCTCGACGCTTCCAGTGAAGGACGGCAAAGTGGTGACGACGCCACCGACCGAAGCAAGGTCATAGCCGATCGGCTGTCTGGACT
>JAYVTD010000353.1:0-6631 GCA_043774765.1 Rhizobacter sp.
GCCGGCGCGGTGTTCCGCACCATCCCGAGCAAGATCCTGACGCTGGAGCAACTGAACACGCCGAAGGTTTTTGCCGAGCTGGCCTTGAAGCCGCGCGGCATGGTGCTGTGCACCGGGCCGACCGGCTCGGGCAAGAGCACCACGCTGGCGGCGATGGTCAACCACCTGAACGAAAACGAGTTCGGCCACGTACTCACGGTTGAAGACCCGATCGAGTTCGTGCACGAGTCGAAGAAGTGCCTGATCAACCAGCGCGAGGTCGGCCCGCACACGTTGAGCTTCTCGAATGCGCTGCGTTCGGCGCTGCGCGAAGACCCGGACGCGATCCTCGTCGGCGAGATGCGCGACCTGGAAACGATTCGCCTGGCACTCACCGCCGCCGAAACCGGCCACCTCGTGTTCGGCACGCTGCACACCTCGAGCGCGGCCAAGACCGTCGACCGGATCGTCGACGTGTTCCCGGCGGCTGAAAAAGAAATGGTGCGTGCGATGTTGTCGGAATCGCTGATCGGCGTCATTTCGCAGACGCTGTGCAAGACCAAGGACGGTTCGGGCCGCGTGGCGGCGCACGAGATCATGCTGGGCACCGCGGCGATCCGGAACCTGATCCGCGAAGCCAAGATCGCGCAGATGTACTCTTCGATCCAGACCGGCAATGCGCTGGGCATGCAGACGCTGGACCAGAACCTCTCCGACCTGGTGCGGCGCAACGTGGTCTCGTCGGCCGAGGCGCGCTCCAAGGCCAAGTTCCCGGAAAACTTCCCTGGGTAAGCCCGGAATCCAAAGGACCCAAACATGGAACGCGATCAGGCATCCAAATTCGTCAACGACCTGCTGCGGCTGATGGTGTCGCGCAATGGCTCCGACCTGTTTCTCACGGCCGACTTTCCGCCCGCGATCAAGGTCGATGGCAAGGTCACCAAGGTGTCACCGCAGCCGCTGACCGGTCAGCACACGCTGGCGCTGGCGCGCTCGGTGATGAACGACAAGCAGGCGGCCGAGTTCGAGCGCACCAAGGAGTGCAATTTCGCGATCGCGCCGCAAGGCATCGGCCGCTTCCGCTGCAATGCCTTCGTGCAACAGAGCCACATCGGCATGGTGATGCGGACGATCCCGCAGGTCTTGCCGACCATCGACACGATGAACCTGCCGCAGGTGCTGAAAGACGTGGCGCTGAGCAAGCGTGGCCTCGTGATCCTGGTGGGCGCCACCGGCTCGGGCAAGAGCACCTCGATGGCGGCGATGGTTGACTACCGCAACGAGAACTCGTTCGGCCACATCATCACGATCGAAGACCCGGTGGAGTTCGTGCACCCGCACAAGAACTGCATCATCACGCAGCGTGAAGTCGGCATCGACACCGACGGCTGGGAGCAGGCGCTGAAGAACACGCTGCGCCAGGCACCCGACGTGATTTTGATGGGCGAGATCCGCGACCGCGAGACCATGGAACACGCCGTCGCCTTCGCCGAAACCGGCCACCTGTGCATGGCCACGCTGCACGCCAACAGCGCCAACCAGGCGCTCGACCGCATCATCAACTTCTTCCCCGAAGAGCGGCGCCAGCAACTGCTGATGGACTTGTCGCTGAACCTGAAGGCGCTGGTGTCGCAGCGCCTGCTGCCGCGCCAGGAAGGGCGCGGGCGGGTGGCCGCGGTCGAGATCATGCTGAACACGCCGCTGATCTCCGACCTGATCTTCAAGGGCGAAGTGGCCGAGATCAAGGAGATCATGAAACGCTCGCGCGAGCTCGGCATGCAGACCTTCGACCAGTCGCTGTTCGACCTGTACGAGAGCCAGGCCGTCACCTTCGAAGATGCGCTGCGCAATGCAGACTCGGTCAACGACCTGCGGCTGCAGATCAAGCTGCACAGCTCGCGTGCGCGCAGCACCGATCTGGCGGCGGGCACGGAGCACCTGACCATCGTATAACCGGCACTGCGCTGAATCCCAACGGCCTCCCTCGAGGCCGTTCTCATGTCCCGGATCGAATGTCGATGAGCAACAGAACCTACGAACCCACCGCAGCACGCCGCGTAGCCTTCCTCGGGCTGGGCGTGATGGGCCACCCGATGGCCGGCCACCTCGCGGCCGCCGGCCACAAGGTCACCGTCTACAACCGCACGTCGGCCAAGTCACACGCCTGGGTGGCCGAATACGGCCACGCTTTCGCGGCCACGCCAAAGCTGGCCGCGGCCGGCGCCGACATCGTGTTCGCGTGTGTCGGCAACGACGACGACCTGCGTTCGGTCGTGCTCGGCGACGATGGCGCTTTCGCCGGCATGAAAGCTGGCGCGGTGTTCGTTGACCACACCACCGCGTCCGCGGAAGTGGCGCGCGAGCTGAGCGCCGCGGCGCAGATGCGCGGCCTGCACTTCGTCGACGCGCCGGTGTCGGGCGGCAACCTCGGTGCCATCAACGGCACGCTGACCGTGATGTGCGGCGGCGACACGGCCGCGTTCGATGCGGTGCACCCGGTCGCGATGGCCTTCGCCAAAGCGGTCACGCTGCTCGGTGCCAGCGGTGCCGGCCAGCTCGCGAAGATGGTCAACCAGGTGGCGATCGCCGGGCTCGTCCAGGGCCTGGCCGAAGCCATCGCCTTCGGCGAGAAGGCCGGCCTCGACATGAAAGCCGTGCTCGGTGTGATCGGCAAAGGCGCGGCGCAGAGCTGGCAGATGGACCAGCGCGGCCCGACGATGCTCGAAGACCGGTTCGACTTCGGTTTTGCAGTCGACTGGATGCGCAAAGACCTCGGCCTCGTGCTCGACGAAGCGAGGCGCAACGGTGCGCGTTTGCCGGTGACGGCGCTGGTGGACCAGTTCTATGCCGACATCCAGGCGGTCGGTGGCAACCGGCTCGACACGTCCAGCCTGGTCAAGCGCCTGCGTTGAGGTGCGCGGCGCCGGAGCTCGTCAGGGCTTGGCGAGCGTCTTCGGCTGGGTGTCGGCGAGCTCGCCTTCGCTGACGACCTCGAACACCTTCACCACCTTCTGCACGCCGCTCACGCCGCGCGCGATGTCGGCGGCGCGGTTGGCTTCGCGCTCGGTCACGCGGCCCATCAGGTAGACCACGCTGCGTTCGGTGACGACCTTGTAGGCGTTGGCCTGGACGTCTTTCGCGTCGACCATGCTGGCCTTGACCTTGCTCGTCATCAGCGTGTCGTTGGAACGCATCGACAGCGAGCTCGGCGCGGCCAGCGTCAGCTCGTTGACGATGCTGCGCACGTTGTCGATGCGCGCCACCGCCTGCTCGACTGCGGCCTTGTCGGCCTCGGTCGGCACTTCGCCGCTGAGCAATACGAGCCGGTTGTAGCTGGTGACGTTGACGTGGCCGCGGTCACCGATCACGTCGGCGATGCGCCGCACCGATTTCAGCTCGACCGCCTGGTCGTCGATCTGCGTGCCCGAGGTGCGGCGGTCGGAGACAACCATCGTGCCGCCCCAGATCGCACCGCCGATCAGGAGTGGTGCGCAGGCGCTGAGCGTGGTGCCGGCGGCCAGGGCCAGCAGCAGGGTGCCGGTGGTTCGGTTCAGAGAGGTCATGTGTTTTCCTGTTCACCCAAGAGTTGCAGATCGACCGCGTCGCACAGGCAGTGCAACACGAGAAGATGCACCTCTTGAATGCGCGCGGTGCGGTCGTGTGGCACACAGATGTGCACGTCGGTCTCGCTCAGAAGCTCGCGCATCTTGCCGCCCTTGTGGCCGGTGAGCGCGATCACGGTCATGTCTTTCGCGTGGGCGGCTTCCACCGCAGCCACCACGTTGCCGGAGTTGCCGCTGGTGGTGATCGCCAGCAGCACGTCGCCGGGCGCGCCCAGCGCCTGCACCTGCTTGGAGTAGATCTGCTCGAAGCTGTAGTCGTTGCCGACGGCGGTGAGGATCGAGGTGTCGGTGGTCAGCGCGATCGCCGCCAGCCCGGGGCGCTCGCGTTCAAAGCGGCCGATGAACTCGGCCGCGAAATGCTGGGCGTCGGCGGCCGAACCGCCGTTGCCGCAGGCCAGCACTTTGCCGCCGCTGGTGATGCAGCCGACGATGGCGCTCACCGCATCGGCGATGGGTTTGGAGAGAACTTCGGCGGCGGCGTACTTGAGGTCGGCGCTGTCGAAGAACTGCTGTTGGATGCGTTGTTCAAGCATGGGCACGGATCATATGACACCGATGCACCACCAAGGTTCCACAGTCAGTGCGCGCTGGCTTGCACTTGAATCAGGACGTATCGAAGGCGCCGCGCAGCCATTGCACGCTTTCTCCGTCGATCGCGACCACATCGAAGCGGCACGGCGGCAAAGCGCTGTAGCGGCGCAAGAAGTGCTGCGCCGCGAAAACGAGGCGGCGCTGTTTGCTGGCGCTGACGCTGGCGGCCGCGCCGCCGAAGGCCGCACTGCGCCGCGCCCGCACTTCGACGAACACCAGCGTGCCGTCGGGTTCGCGCAGGATCAGGTCGACTTCACCGCCGCGCGCGTTCGGCCCGGCCGCGACCCGATAATTGCGCTGTACAAGCGTGAGCCCCTGGCGTTCGAGATGGGCCAGGGCGCGCGCTTCGCCCGCATCGCCCACGCTCTTGGTCGTGGCCTTGGTGTTTGTCGCCAGTTTCGTCGTTGCCATGCCCGTGACCACACTCCACGCTTCGTTGATGCAACAAGCCGCCGCCAGCGCGGCCGGTGCGCAGAACTACCCTGCGGGCGCACTGTACGTGGTGGCCACGCCGATCGGCAACCTGGCCGACCTGACGCTGCGCGCCATCCACGTGCTCGGGCTGGTCGACGCCGTCGCCTGCGAAGACACACGCCACAGCGCGCCGCTGCTGCGCCAGCTCGGCATCGAGGGCAAGGCGCTGCTGGCGGTGCACGAACACAACGAACGGGATGCGGCCTCGGGCGTGCTGGCGCGGCTGGCGCGAGGCGAGCGCGTGGCCTACGTGAGCGACGCCGGCACCCCGGCCGTGAGCGACCCGGGCGCCGCGCTGGTGGCCGCAGCACAGGCGGCCGGCTACCGTTGTGTGCCGATTCCGGGCGCGAGCAGCGCGGTGGCGGCGCTCAGCGTCGCCGGCGACGCGGTGGTCGGTCCGTTCACCTTCGTCGGCTTCCTGTCGTCGCGGGCCGGTGAGCGCGCGCGCGCCGTCCAACTGCTCGCCGCGAATCCGCAGACCCAGGTGCTGTTTGAAGCGCCGCACCGCATCGAAGCGCTCGCCGCGGCGCTTGCCGACGCCTGCGGCACGCGTGCAGTGACGGTGTGCCGCGAGCTGACCAAACAGTTCGAGAGCGTGACCACGCTGCCGGCCGCCGGGCTGCCAGCCTGGTTGGCGGGGGATGCGCACCGCAGCCGCGGCGAGTTCGTGCTGGTGGTGCACGCGCTCGTGGCGGTCGCTGAAGCGTTGCAGACACCCGTCTTCGACAGCACGCTGCGCACGCTGCTTGCCGCCTTGCCGCTGAAGCAGGCGGTGGCCCTGGCGGCTGAGCTGACGGGCGCGCCGCGCAACGCGCTCTATGAACGCGCATTGGCACTGAAGAACAGCGACGAATCGGCGTAACGCCGACCTCAGGCGTGCGCTGGCGCGATGCCCGTGTCGATTGGCAGGCCCAGTTCGACGAGCGCGCTTCGCAAGGCTTGCGGCAGCGGCGTCTGCGGCACGCTGCCGATCAACGCCCGCAAGGCCGCGTCGTCCAGCGCGTGTGGCCGTTGCCACAGGTAGCGCATCACGAGCAGCTCGCGCCACATCGGCACGAAAGGCGCGGCCAGGCGGATCAGGCCCCAGGGCAGGCCGACCGGTCGCAGCGCCTGGCCGGTGACCTGCTCCAGTGCCGCGCGCATGGCCAGCCCGGTGAGCGTGTGACCGGCGAAGTGCAGGCGGTGGTGGCCACGCAGTTGTGTGCGCCGCTCGGCCACGCGCACGAAGGCTTGCGCCAGATCGGGCAGGTAGGCCCAGGCGTGGGCCACGTCGTCGGGGCCGGGGTAGACGAATCGCCCTTTGCCGATCTTCGTGAGCAGCGCCATGTCAAGCCAGGTGCCCTGGCCCGGTCCGCCGAAGAAGTCACCGGCCCTGAGCACGAGACTGTCGACGCCCTGGCTGGCCGCAGCCGCGAGCCGCCGCTCCATCTCGATGCGGATGCGCGCCTTGGGCGTGCTGCCGATCTCTGGCGTGCTGGGTGTGAGCAACGCGGGCATCTCGCGGCCGAAGTTATAGACGTTGCCCGGCAGCATCATCAGCGCGCCGCTGGCACGTGCCACCGCGAGCGCGGCGTCGGCGAGTGGCAGGGCCAGCCGGTCCCATTCGGTGTAGACCGGATTCAGCGCGTTGACGAGCACGCTCGCGCCCTGCGCCGCGGCAGTGAGCGCGGCCACGTCGGTCGCGTCGCAGGAGACGGGCTGCACCCGCGCGTGGCCTTGCAACGCCGCGGGCAGCGCCTTGCGAGCCTGGGCGCGCACCTGCCAACCGGCGTTGGCGAAAGCGAGCGCGATGACCTGGCCGATGCGGCCGGCGGCGCCAAGAATCAGGACGGTGGAAGGCATGAAGGGCTCCATTCAAGGTGTCGATGCAGCCATTGTTCGGTGCCGTCTGCAACAGCACAATACGCATGACTGAATAGCCGCTATCCATTGATGAATATCAAGACCCGTGCGCCGATCACTGA
>JAYVTD010000354.1:0-2002 GCA_043774765.1 Rhizobacter sp.
GATGGAAATGCTGCGCGACAAGATCAAGGGCCTGGAGCACAAGATCATCGAGATGATGCGCCACGGGCAAGACAACGTGACGATCGCCGACAAGCTGCACCGCTGGACCCGCGCGCTGATGGTCACCGCCAGCCCCGCCGAACTGCCCGAAGTGCTGGTGCGCGAGCTGCTCCACAACTTCCTGATCCCGCAGGGCGGCGTTCGGGTCTGGGGCAGCGCCGAGTCGTTCACCGCGATGCCCTTCGCGCATGCGGTGAGCGACGACGTGAAAAGTTTCGCCGGCAGCCTGACTGTGCCCTACTGCGGTGTGAACGCCGGATTCGAAGCGGCGCAGTGGCTGGAAGAGCCCAAGGCGGCGATGTCGATGGCACTGATCCCGTTGCGCGAAACCGGTGCCACCGCTGCGTTCGGCATGCTCGTGTTGGCCTCGCCCGACGCCACCCGCTACACCGCCGACATGGGCACCGAGTTCCTCGGGCGCATCGGCGAACTCGCCAGCGCAGCGCTCTCGCGCCTGCTGCCGCCGCGCGGCTGATCAGCATGGACGCTGTGCCGGATCTCGACGACGACATCCGGCGCCATCTGCAGCACCTGCGCGTCGAGCGCCGCCTGGCAGAGCGCACGCTGGCGATGTACGGCGAAGCTCTGGATCGGCTGAAAACCTTCGCTGCCGGCGTGCCGGTGCCCTTGCGCGAGGTGCAGACCCACCACGTGCGGCGCTGGGCTGCACAGTTGCATTCGCGTGGCCTGGCGCCGCGCAGCATCGCGATCGCGCTGTCGGCGTGGCGCGGTTTGTACCGCTGGCTCGGGCGTGACGCGCTGGTGGCGCTGAACCCGGTCGAGGGCGTGCGCGCGCCGAAGGGTGCGAAGCCGCTGCCCAAGGCGCTGTCGGTCGACCACGCGATGGCGCTGGCCGAGCCACCCGCCGCCGACGAAGCTGGCAATGTGGTGCTGCTGGCGCGCGACCAGTGCATCGTCGAGCTGCTCTACGGCTGCGGGCTGCGTGTCGGTGAACTGACCGGGCTCGACCTGCAGGCCGGCGGTGCTGCTGCGGGCTGGGTCGACGCCAGCGACGCCACCGCGCACGTGCTCGGCAAAGGCGGCAAGCGGCGCAGCGTGCCGGTGGGTTCGCCGGCGCTGAAGGCGCTGCGTGACTGGGTCGAGTTGCGTTCGCAAATGGCGCGGCCGGGAGAGCCGGCCTTGTTCGTCAGCAACCGCGGCACGCGCCTCACCGCCAGCCAGGTGCGTTCGCGCCTGAAGGCGCGCGCGCTCAAGGCCGGCCTGCCGACCCACGTGCACCCGCACATGCTGCGGCACTCGTTTGCCACGCACTTGCTGCAGTCCAGCGGTGACCTGCGGGCGGTGCAGGAACTGCTGGGCCACGCCAACATCACGACCACGCAGGTCTACACCAAGCTCGACTTCGGGCACCTCTCGAAGGTCTACGACGCGGCGCACCCGCGCGCGAAACGCAAGACGTGAAATGAAGCCCCCAAACTCACATTCGTTCGTTGCCCCCCGAGGGGGCGCAGGCCATCATTGGGGCGGCCCGGCGCTTGGCCTCGCATGAAAACCATCACCCTGCGCGACGGCAAGGAACGCTCGCTGCAACGCCGCCACCCCTGGGTCTTCGAAGGCAGCATCGCCAGCGGCAAGGCCGACCCCGGTGAAACGGTGCGGGTGCAGGCGGCCGACGGCCAGTTCGTGGCCTGGGCCTCGTACAGCCCGAGCTCGATGATCCGGCTGCGGGCCTGGAGCTTCGCCGAGACCGAGCGCATCGACGCTGCGTTTTTCGAGCGCCGCGTCAACCGCGCCGTGGCACTGCGCGCGCGGCTGGCGGTGGCGAGCGACGGTGTGCGTTTGATTCACGGCGAGGCCGATGGCCTGCCGGGGTTGATCGCCGACCGCTACGCCGACACGCTGAGCGTGCAGTTCCTCTCGGTCGGCGTCGAACGCTGGAAAGCGACGATCGCCGATCTGCTGCTGAAGGCGACCGGCCTTT
>JAYVTD010000355.1:0-2771 GCA_043774765.1 Rhizobacter sp.
GACTGCTGGTCGGCCATGCCCAGCAAGTTGAGCAAGGCGTCGTTGACCTGGAGCACGCGCGCGTCGAACGACACCAGCGCCATGCCGATCGATGCATGCGAGAACGCACTGTGGAAGCGCCGCTCGCTCGCCGCCAGTTCGAGCACATGGCGCGAGGCGAGCTCGGCTTCGCGCTCGGCCGCGTCGATGCGGTTCTGGCGTACGCCGTCGTCCGTTTCCTGCTGGCGGAACAGCGTGTGCAACGCGGTCAGCAGCATCGCGATGATCGGCACCGCCGCGACCACCACACCCACACCCGCCTGCTCGAAGCTGAGGAACAGCAGGCAGGCGACCGACGCACTGCCCGCGAAGACCAGGCCGACCCAGCCGAAGTTGCCGAACATTTCGCGCGGCTTCGGCCAGTGGTTTCGCTTCAGGTGCGGGACAGCCGTGATCAGCGCCGTGTTGATGACGAAGTACAGGACGGCCGTGGTCATCGTGGCCAACAGCAACACGCCGGAGTTGTCGAGGTGCGCGCTGCGCAGCACGCCGATGCCGGCATGCAGCAGCGAGCCGGTGGAGAACATCGCGATACAGGCCATCGCCGGGCTGGCGATCCGGCTCGACCAGCGCCCGGTCGTGCGCCACGAGCCGATCAGCCCTTCACCGGCGGCCGCCAGCGTGGCCGCCGCGGGCCCGTGCATCAGCAGCAGCAGGAAGATGAAAATCTCGCCGGCAGCGAACGAATTCTTCGAGCGCGGAATGCGCACCGGGAACAGGCCGGCGATCATCGCCACCCCGATGCCGACCCACAGCCGAAGCAGGTCGCCCGCTGGCAGAGCGAACACCGTGTGCAGCGAATGCGCAAGGACCGCCGCACCGATCAGCACGACGGTCCACCAGTAGACCTGGGCCTTGCGGTTGTAGTCGGGCAGCAGCCTGTCTTGCGCGCGCAGCCACCAGGCACGGGGTGCCGAGGGGGCCGCGGTCGTCGAGGTCGGGGTCATGACCGCCCTTCCGGTGCGTTGTTGTTGTTGTCGTCGTCGTGGGGTTGGCGTCGATCAGGGTTCGCCGCGCGCGAAGCCTTCGCTGAGCACGATGCCTTCGCTCAGCACGATGCCTTCGCTCAGCACGATGCCTTCGCTGAGCACGATGCCTTCGCTGAGCACGATGCCCTCGCTGAGCACGATGCCTTCGCTGAGCACGATGCCCTCGCTGAGCACGATGCCCGTACCCAACACGACGCCGCTGCCCGAAACGAACCATCCCGACAGGGTGGCGGTGGGCATGAACACGCCGGTCTTGCCGATCGAAGAACTGGTGCCCAGCAACGACGTGCCGTTGACCACGGTCGAGGTGACGAGCGCCTGGTTCGGTGAGGCCACATCGCTGACCGACTTGACCCACGTGCTCGCCGCGTAGCCGGTGCCCGACCAGTACGCCGCCTGGCGCTTGCGCGCAACGCCGTTGGCCCAGACCAGGCGCGGGTCGTAGATCGGCTGGAACTTGGTGAACAGGGCGTCGCCGCTGACGACCACGTTGCCGCCCACGAAGGCCACACGCGACCAGTTGAAGCTGGCGCCGTTGATCGTCGACGTCGTGGCCGGCATCACGGCGCCCGAGGCCAGCATCGATGCGCCCGATGTGATCGTGCCGGCGTTGATGGCCGAGGCGATGTCGGTGCGCAGTGCCTGGGACAGCGCCACCGCGCCGCTCACGTTGAGCATGCCCGCGCCCTGCTGGAGCAGGTTGGCGCCGGGCATCGGCTGCGCGGTGTATTGCAGGATCGCCTTCACCAGCGGCGGCGTCAGCCCCGGGTTGGCCTGCAGCATCAGCGCCACTGTGCCTGAGACCACCGGCGCCGAGATCGAGGTGCCGCTCATCATCATCTCGGTTTCGCGGAATGCCTGGGTCACGCCGGTCGAGGCGACGAGTTCGTTGTAGTAATTGTTGGCCAGGTAGTTCCAGGTCGGTCCATTGATGCTGTCCTTGGTCGAGGCCGCGCCGATCAGCTTGTTGCCGGGAGCCACCAGGTCGGGCTTGAGCAGGTTGTCCACATTGCGCACGCCCATGGCGTCCGTCCAGCTGCTGCGCGTCGGGCCGCGCGAGCTGAAGTTGTTGACCGTGTCGTCGCTGCGATCGACCGTGCCGTGGTAGTTGACCGAACCCACGGTGATCACCGTCGGGTCGTTGCCGGGTGCACTGATGGTGCCGTAGTTTTCCTGCCCGACCGCGTTCTGGCCGAAGTTGCCTGCGGCCACCACCACCGTGATGCCGGCAGCGGCGGCGCTGCGAACGGCTGCGCACAGCGGGTCGGTCTGCCAGCTTTGGGTGGAGGCGGTGGCCAGGCTCAGGTTGAGCACACGGATGTTGTATTCCTTGGCGTGGTAGATCACCCACTGGATGCCTTCGATGGCATCGCTGACCGTGCCCACGCCCGTGCCGTTGAGCACCTTCACGTCGTAGATCGTGGCGTTGGGCGCGATGCCGGTGGTGTCGAGTGCGGAGCTGAGTGCGGACGCACGGCCGGCCAGCATCGACGCCACGTGCGTGCCGTGGCCGTAGGCGTCTTGCGTGGTCGCGGTGTCGTTGGCGACCTTGTTCTCGTAGTTGGTGAGCGCTATGGTCCCGGGTTCGAGCGAGTTGGTGCCGTCGAGGCCCGCCGTCCAGTTGACTTGCGTGGAGCCGAGCACCTGCACGTTGCGCGCGACGCGGGTCGCTCCGCTGGCGTTGTAGAACAGCTCATGGCTGCGCATCACGCCCGAGTCGAGCACCGCGACGCCGATGCCGGT
>JAYVTD010000356.1:0-2697 GCA_043774765.1 Rhizobacter sp.
GCAACATCACCGACATCGACGACAAGATCATCCGCCGTGCGCTCGAGCGCAATATCCCGATCCGCCAGCTCACCGACGAGATGGTGCAGGCGATGCACATCGACCTCGACGCGCTCGGCGTCGCCCGCCCAACGCACGAACCACGCGCCACCGAACACGTGCCGCAGATGCTCGCGATGATCGGCACGCTCGAAGCCAAGGGCCTGGCCTACCGCGCGTCGAACGGCGACGTGAACTTCTCGGTGCGCAAGTTTCCCGGCTACGGCAAGCTCTCGGGCAAGGCGATCGACGAGCTGCGCTCCGGCGAACGGGTGGCCGTGCTCGACGGCAAGGAAGACCCACTCGACTTCGTGCTCTGGAAGGCCGCCAAGCCCGAAGAGCCCGATGACGCGAGGTACGCGTCGGGCTACGGCATGGGCCGGCCGGGCTGGCACATCGAGTGCTCGGCGATGGCCTGCGCCTTGCTCGGCGAGCAGTTCGACCTGCACGGGGGTGGCATGGACCTGCAGTTCCCGCACCACGAAAACGAGATCGCGCAGAGCGAAGGGGCGAACGGCAAACCGCCGGCGATGGTGTGGGTGCACAACGGGCTGCTCAACGTCGACCACGTGAAGATGTCGAAGTCGCTCGGCAACTTCTTCACCATCCGCGAGGTGCTGGAGAAGTTCGACGGCGAGACGATCCGCTTTTTCATGTTGCGCACGCACTACCGCAGCCCGTTCAACTTCAGCGACGTAACGCTGGACGACGCGCGCAATTCGCTGCGCCGTTTGTACACGGCGCTCGACGGGCTCGATGTGGCGGCCGCGCCGATCGACTGGGCCGAGCCCCGCGCCGCCGCATTCCGCGAGGCGATGAACGACGACTTCAACACGCCGGTGGCGGTGGCGGTGTTGTTCGAGCTGGCCGGCGAAGTCAATCGCACGCGGTCTGTCGAAACGGCGGCCTTGCTGAAGAGTCTGGCGGCCCCGCTCAACGTATTGCAGCAGGCGCCGCGTGTTTACCTGCAAGCCGGCAACACGCTCGACGAAACCAGCATTGATGAGCGCATCGCTGCCCGCACCGCTGCGAAAGCGGCGCGCGATTTCGTGCTCGCCGACCGGATCCGCAAAGACCTGCTGGTGCAAGGCATCGTGCTGCAAGACTCGCCGCAAGGCACCACCTGGACGAAGGCCTGACCGTGGCGAAGGCTGGAAAGACAGAAGGCTCGGGCGACGAGCCGGAGATCACGCCCGACTACTGGGACGAAGCCTGCAAGCACCTCGGCAAGCGCGACCGCGTGATGCGCAAGCTCATCCCGCAGTTCGGCGAAGGCCGGTTGCAAAGCCGGGGCGATGCCTTCACCACGCTGGCGCGCTCGATCGTCGGCCAGCAGATTTCGGTGAAAGCGGCGCAGTCGGTCTGGGGCCGTTTCGTGGTGCTCGTGAAAGAGCAGTCCTCCCGCCTGGCGCCGGCGTCGGTGCTGGCGGTCGAGGCCAGCGTGATGCGCACGGCCGGCCTGTCGGCACGCAAGGTCGAGTACCTCAACGACCTGGCGCAGCACTTCGAATCGGGCAGCGTGCATGTGCGGCAATGGCAGCAGATGGACGACGAGGCCATCATCGAAGAGCTCATCGCGATCCGCGGCATCGGCCGCTGGACGGCCGAGATGTTCCTGATCTTCCACCTGATGCGCCCCAACGTGCTGCCGCTCGACGACCTCGGCCTGCTCAAGGGCATCAGCCTCAACTACTTCAGCGGCGAGCCGGTTTCACGAGCCGAAGCGCGCGAAGTGGGCGACGCCTGGGCGCCTTTTCGCTCGGTGGCCACATGGTACATTTGGCGCAGCCTGGACCCCCTGCCGGTCGACTATTGAACCCCTCTAGCGGCTGCGCGAGACCGCTCGCCAGCGAGTCCCTTCAACCCCGCTGTTGATGCACCCGGACCCACACTCATGAGCAAACGACACTTCCTCGATTTCGAGCAACCGGTCTCGGACCTCGAGTCGAAGATCGAAGAGTTGCGCTATGTGCAAAACGAGTCGGCGGTCGACATCTCGGAAGAGATCGACCGGCTCGGCAAGAAGAGCCTGCAACTCACGAAAGACATCTATTCCAGCCTGTCGCCCTGGCAGGTGACGCAGATCGCGCGCCACCCACAGCGGCCGTACACGCTCGACTACGTGAACGAGATCTTCACCGACTACCAGGAACTGCACGGCGACCGGCACTTTGCCGACGACCAGTCGATCGTCGGTGGCCTTGCGCGCTTCAACGGCCAAGCCTGCATGGTGCTCGGCCACCAGAAAGGGCGCGACACGAAAGAGCGCGGCCTGCGCAACTTCGGCATGTCGCGGCCCGAGGGTTACCGCAAGGCCCTGCGGCTGATGAAGCTGGCCGAGAAGTTCGGGCTGCCGGTTTTCACCTTCGTCGACACGCCGGGGGCCTACCCCGGCATCGGCGCCGAAGAGCGTGGCCAGTCAGAAGCGATCGGGCGCAACATCTTCGAGATGGCACAGCTCGAGGTGCCGATCATCGTCACCATCATCGGTGAAGGCGGCTCAGGTGGTGCGTTGGCCATCAGCGTCGGCGACCAGTTGCTGATGCTGCAGTACTCGATCTACTCTGTGATCTCGCCGGAAGGTTGCGCGTCGATCCTGTGGAAGACCTCGGAACGTGCCTCCGACGCCGCCGATGCGCTCGGCATCACGGCGCACCG
>JAYVTD010000357.1:0-2769 GCA_043774765.1 Rhizobacter sp.
ACGGCCCGAGCGACTTCCTGTTCCAGATCCACGCGCTGCACGGCATGGACCAGCAGGTGCTGAACGAATCTCTGGTGATCACGCCGCCGTTGCCGGTGCACATCTACACCGACCCGAACGTGAACCACCGCTTTGCGCGTGTGCACGCCGACGCCGGCCCGCTGCAACTGCGCTACACCGCGCGCGTGCTGCGCACGATCGCCCCGGTGGACCTGGAAGCGCCCGAAGTCGCGATCGCCGCATTGCCCGACGAGGTGCTGCACAACCTGATGCCGACCCGCTATTGCGAGTCGGACCATCTGAGCCAGGTGGCGCAAAGAATGTTCAGCGGTCTCCCCCGCGGCCACGCGCGCGTGCGTGGTGTCTGCGACTGGATCCACGACAACATCGAATACAAGGTCGGCACGTCGATCGCCACCACGACCGCACGCGACGTGTTCCTGCAACACGCCGGCGTGTGCCGCGACTTCGCGCACCTGGGCATCACCTTCTGCCGGGCGCTGAACATTCCGGCGCGCCTGGTCGTCGGCTACGCCCGCTTCGACGACCCGCCGCCCGACTTTCATGCCGTGTTCGAGGCCTACCTCGGCGGGCGCTGGGTCTTGTTCGACGCGACGCGCATGTCGCCGCTGGACGAACTGATCCGTATCGCCACCGGCCGTGACGCGAAAGACGTGGCCTTCGCCACCATCTTCGGCCCGGCGATGATGACCGCGATGAGCCCGCTGGTCCAACCGGTCAACTGAGCCCGCGCGCGTCGAGCAGGCGCTGCGCGACCTCGGCGAAGCCGGCACCACGCGCGCGCTCGGTCAGATACGCAGGCCAGACGCTGAGCTGATCGGCAAACGCCATCAGGTTGGCCACGCCGACACTGAGCGCGAAGTGGCCGAACATGAGCTGGTCGTTGGTCGAGTCGCCCACGTAGACCCAGCGCCCGCGTTCGGCTTCGAGCGCGCGCCCGAGAAGCCGCTGCACGATCCACTGCGCGCCGCTGAGCTTGGTGTGCTCGCCGAACCAGCCGTTGACGTGGATCGAACTGACCGTCGCGTTCATGCCTTCGGCGCGCATCACGGCCACCACCTGTTCGACCTGCGCTTGCGACAGCTGCGCGAACTCGCTGTGGTCGACGGCGATGTCGGTGACGCGGCCGGCGCTGTCCTGCGCGAGCCGGCTGCCGGGCACGTCGCGCAGCACGCGTGCGGCAACCTCCTTCAAACGACCCGCGTTCGCCACACGGGTTGGTTGATCTTGTGCGTATTCGACCGTCAGGGCGTCGCCTTGACGAAAAAGCGCCACCGCGCCGTTCTCGGCCACGATCGCGTCGACCGGCCAGTCGCGGGCGAACGGCTCGCTCCAGCCCATCGGCCGGCCGGTGATTGCGATCACGTGGAGACCGGCGTTGCGCAGACGCTGCAACGCAACCAGCGCATCGGCCGTGACCGCAGCTTCGGTCGTCAAGGTGTCGTCGATGTCGGTGAGCACGCCCTGCACACCGCGCAACTCGCCCTCTGGCGCGTCGGCCCACGGCCGTGATGAAAGAACACCCATCCGACGAGTTTTGCACAGCCGGGTTTTGCAAGGCCGGCGCCGGGCGTCTACAATCCGTCCACTTTCCGAGGAGCGTTGCAAGGTCCACCCGTGTGCTGCGGTGGCCCCAGGCTCGGAAATGCAATTGCAACCGCGCTCACCCGCACGATGTGTTCCTCGTGGGTGGGCTGCCAGCTTCCCAACAGGCCAGTCGTGTGGGTTCCTCATACAATTTGGAGCCGAAGACATGAACGCCGTTCTCAAACCGACCCACGACTACGCCATTGCCGATCTGAGCCTTGCCGCCTGGGGCCGCAAGGAAATCATGATCGCCGAAACCGAAATGCCGGGCCTGATGTTCATTCGCGAAGAGTCCGCGAAGGCGCAGCCGCTGAAGGGCGCGCGCATCACCGGCAGCATCCACATGACGATCCAGACCGCCGTGCTGATCGAGACGCTGCAAGCGCTCGGCGCGCAAGTGCGCTGGGCTTCGTGCAACATTTACTCGACGCAAGACCACGCTGCAGCCGCATTGGTCGCCGTGGGCACGCCGATCTTCGCGCACAAGGGCGAAACGCTGACCGAGTACTGGGACTTCACCCACAGCATCTTCGAGTTCGGCCCCAAGGGCAGCAAGGGCGAAGGCCCGAACATGATCCTCGACGACGGCGGCGACGCCACGCTGCTGATGCACCTCGGCCAGAAGGCCGAAAAAGACGCGTCGGTGCTGAACAACCCGACCAGCGAAGAAGAGACCTGCCTGTACGCCAGCATCAAGGCCAAGCTGGCCGTCGACCCGACCTGGTACACCCGCAAGAGCGCACAGATCATCGGCGTGACCGAAGAAACCACGACCGGCGTGCACCGCCTGAAGGAAATGAGCGCCAAGGGCACGCTGCTGTTCCGCGCCATCAACGTCAACGACTCGGTGACGAAGAGCAAGTTCGACAACCTGTACGGCTGCCGCGAGTCGCTGGTCGATTCGATCAAGCGCGCGACCGACGTGATGATCGCCGGCAAGGTGGCCGTGGTCGCCGGTTATGGTGACGTGGGCAAGGGCTCGGCGCAGGCGCTGCGCGCCCTGAGCGCGCAAGTCTGGGTGACCGAAGTCGACCCGATCAACGCGCTGCAGGCCGCGATGGAAGGCTTCAAGGTCGTGACGATGGAATACGCCGCCGACAAGGCCGACATCTTCGTGTCGGCCACCGGCAACAAGAGCGTGATCACGTATTCGCACATGGC
>JAYVTD010000358.1:0-2570 GCA_043774765.1 Rhizobacter sp.
CGATGTTCTTGAGGAACGCGCGGTAGGCCGGCATGTCGCCGATGGGCCCGGGGTGGGCCTTGTGCCACGCGTCCAGTTCGAGCTGCAGGCGATCGCGCTCCTTCAGCAGCGCGGCGTTCTTGGGGCCGAGGTCGTGGGCGAGTGCGTCGAAGCCTTCCCAGAAAGCGGCGCCGGTGACGCCAGTACCGGGCAGCACCTGCTCTTCGATGAATTTGTGCAGGACGGTAGCAACCTGGAGGCGGTGGGCGGGGGTGCGTGAGGTCATGGTTGGGCTAGCGGTTCAGGTGGGGAAAAAGTCGAGCACATCGCGCAGGCTGGTGCCGGTGCGTGTGGGCTGGGTGTCGAGTTGTTCGAGCGGCAACGAGAAGCGGTTGACCCACAACGTGGTGTAGCCGTACCAGGTGGCGCCGATCGCGTCCCAGCCATTGCTCGACACGAACAGAATGTCTTTCGCCGGCAGGTTCAGTGCCTGCGGGCCGAGCGCATAGGCGGCCGGGTCGGTCTTGAACTTTCGCAGTGCGTGCACGCTGAGCACGTGCGCCAGCAGGCCGGAAAACCCGGCGCTCTTGACGGCCACGCCGAGCATCTCGGGGTCGCCGTTGCTGAGAATGCCGGCCGGGATGTTGCGCGCCTTCAGCTCGGCCAACACCTCGCGATTTTCGGGAAAACTGCTGAGGTGCCGGTACTGGTTCATCAGCCGGTCTTCAATGGCCGGCGTCAGCTCCAGGCCGAGCCGCAGCGCAGCGAAGCGCAGGCCGGCGCGGGTCAGGTCCCAGAACGGCTTGTACTGGCCGCTCATCGAGGTGAGGCGGGTGTAGTCGATCTGTTTGTCGCGCCACAACACGCTCAGGCGCTCGCCAAAACCGGGGAACAGTTGCTCGGCCAGCAGCGACACGCTGTACACATCGAACAGCGTGCCGTAGGCGTCGAAGAGCACCGCGCGCGGGGTGGGAACAGCAGGTGTCTTGTCCATAGACTCCACTTTATTCGATGCCCGGTTCAGCATTAAGTACGATCAGATTCTGTTATTCATGACTTGAATGGACTGAATCGTGGACCGACTCAAACAGCTCGAATCCTTTGCGGCAGTCGCCACCAAGGGCAGCCTGACGGTCGTGGCCGGCGCCGAAGGCGTGGCGCCGGCGGTGATCGGACGGCGCATCGACGCGCTGGAGCAGCGCCTCGGCGTGAAGCTGCTGGTGCGCACCACGCGGCGCATCACGCTGACCCACGAGGGTAGCGCCTTCCTCGAAGATTGTCAGCGCTTGCTCTCCGAAATCGCCAACGCCGAAGCGAGTGTGAGCGCTGGTGGAGTGAAGGCGAGCGGGCACCTGCGCATCACCGCGCCGGCCGGGTTCGGGCGCCGGTACGTGGCGCCACTGGTGCCGCGCTTCCTCGCCCTGCACCAGGAGGTCAGCTTGTCGTTGAACCTGAGCGACCGCGTGGTCGACATCGTCAACGAAAGCTACGACTGCTCGGTGCGCGTGGGCGACCTGCCCGACAGCGGCCTGGTGAGCGTCCGGCTGGCCGACAACCGCCGGCTGTGCGTGGCGACTCCAGCCTACCTGAAACGCGCCGGCACGCCGAAGCACCCGGGCGAACTGTCACGCCATGAATGCCTGGCGCTGAGCAGCGACGCCAGCCAGACCCGCGGCTGGGCCTTCACGGTCGACGGCGAACTGGTGCACCTGCGCCCGCGCGGGCGGCTCGACTGCAGCGACGGTCAGGTGTTGCACGCCTGGTGCTCGGCCGGGCTGGGCCTGGCTTGGCGCTCGACCTGGGAGGTGGAACAAGAGCTGAGCCGCGGTGAACTGGTCAGCGTGCTCGACGACTTCGCAGCGCCGCCCAACGGCATCTACGCCGTATTCCCGCACGCCAAACACCTGGCGCTGCGGGTGCGGCTGTGGATCGACTTCCTGAAACACAGCTACGGAGACAGTGCTTACTGGAACAAGGCGCCGGTTGGGCGGACGACAAGCGCCTGACGGGCGCAAAAAAGCCCGCGTGCGGCGGGCTTCTTCTGTGCAAGCCGATTGGCTTATTTGCTGAGACATTCCTTCATGAAGGCCTTGCGCTCGTCGCCCTTGCTCGCCTTGGCCTTCGGGTCGGCGTTGCAGGACTTCATCTTGTTTTGCTGGGTCGGCGCGGCCTTGGCCGACAGGCAGGTCTTCATGAAAGCCTTGCGTTCGTCGCCCTTCTTCTCGCCGGCGTCTTTGTTGCAGGCGCCCATCTTGGTTTGCTGCTTGCCCATCGGCGCGCTGGCGCCCTTGGCCATGTCGGGCGCTTCCTTGTGGGTGGTGGCGAACGCCGAAGTCGAGAGTGCGGCCAACGAAAGGGCCAAGACGGTCATCAGGTGTTTCATGGGTTTTCCTTGAAGTGTGCCCCGGGGGCGTGGTTGCCGGCGTGGATTGAAGCATGCAGTCGGGCTGCCAGCAAAGCAGAAACGTTGCAAGGTGTGTTGCGGTGGACACAGCCGCGAGACACATTCGGCGCTTCCCGCGCCAAATCACGTCAGAGGATGCGGCGCGGGTGCGCCAGGGTCTCGTGCGCGGCATGCAGCCGGCGCACCA
>JAYVTD010000359.1:0-17895 GCA_043774765.1 Rhizobacter sp.
CATTGCGCGGGTGCACGGTGCGGTCGTGGTCGCCGTGGAACACGATGGTCGGCACCTGTGCTGGCGCTGCCCCATCGACACGGCCGCGCGCGTACTGGCTGGCGCCGGCCGCACCGCTGCCCATCACCGACAAGGCCTCGGGCACGCTGCTCGCCGCACCACGCGGCAGACCAGAGTGCACACCGACCGCGGCAAAGAGGTCCGGGTAGGCCTCGGCCACGATGGCGGCCATGGCGCCGCCCGCCGACAGGCCGGCGATGTAGACCCGGCGCGGGTCGATGCCGTGCTCCTTCATCACCGCGCGCGTCATGTCGGCGATCACGGCCGGCTCGCCGCGGCCGCGCTGCTGGTGGTTGTGTTTGAACCAGTTCCAGCAACGCGACGGGTTGGCGTCTTGCGCCTGCGCCGGGTAGAGCACGACGAAGCCTTCTTCGAGCGCAGCCTCGTTCATGCCGGTGCCGGCGGCGAAATCGTCGGGGTCTTGGGTGCAGCCGTGCAGCATCACCACCAGCGCGCGCGGCTTGCCGGCCCGGGGCGGTGGCACGAAGAGTTTGCTGGTGCGCGTCAGCCCGGCGTGCGTGTGCGTGCCGCTGCTGAACGTGGCGTGGCTCGACGGCGTGGCAGTCGCTGCTGCAGCGGCAGGCGCCGCGGTGTGCACCTCGAACACACAGCCGTCGAGCACTATGGCCGCAGTTTCCGGCCGGGCCGGTGTGGCCACCGCGCCGGCGCCACGCAAGGCGCGCTGGATCGCTGCGGTGGCTTCGTTCAGGTGGCCGGCCTGCGTCAGCTTCGTGGCCGAGCGCATCAGGTCTTGCAGGGTTTCATTCATGCGGTCTTTCTTGATCTGGAGTTCAGGGCGGTTTTCACCGCCGGGCTGGCGTGCAAGGCCCCCAGCACGTCGATCGATTCGATGGTGGCCAGGGCCAGTTCGGGGCTCACGTCGGGCGCGATCGTGGCCAGGCCGAGCACGCGGATCTGCAGCTTCTGGCCGGCGGCTTTCAGCGCCTGCAGCTCGGCCGCGCTGAAGTGCTGCAGGCCGAGCACGAGCGTCTTGCGCGCCACCACCTGTTTCACGGCGTCGGCGTGCTGGCCGATCTGGTTGCGGATGGCGGTGCGGATGAAGTCGCTGCGGTTGCCGTAAAAACCTTCGGCGACCAGCAGGTCGATCTGGCCGAGATCGACGAAGCCGAGGTTGATCGTGATCTTTTCGGAATCGGCCGTTCTGGCCAGCGCTGTGGCGGTGTGCTGTTTCATGAAACCATCCTCTTGCCATCCATATGGATGGCCTGTGGCTGGTTTCAAGCTCTCAATCAGCCAGAAATCGGTCGAGCCCGAACTTGCCGGCGGCCGCCGACACGGTGCTGACCGTGATGCCCCAGGCCATGTCGATCAGCGACATGCCCACCGGCCAGCCCTTCAGCGTGGCCAGGTTGGTGAGGTCGTAGGTGGCGTACGCGAAGAAGCCGAACAGCGCGGCCGACAACAGCGTCTTGCCCCACGCGTCGCCGGGCGGGTAGGCGGCGACCGCGAAATAGACCAGGCCGGCGGCGTAGAGCGCGTAGAACAGCACCGCCACACCGATCTTCGGCGCATCGGCCATCAGGTGGCCGATGCCCTGCTGGTAGATCGGCTTGGCGATCAGGCCTAGCCAGAGCAGGTCGAGCGCGACCATCACGGCCAGGGTGGCGCCATAGGCGACGAGATACTTGTTCATCGGCTAACGCTGGAGTTGAACGGGTTGGTCAGTATGGCCGGGCTTCGGGTCAGGGCTTTGCGGTCACACGCCAGACCACGTTGCCGACATCGTCAGCGACCAGCAGCGCGCCCTTGCGGTCGAGCGCCACACCCACCGGCCGACCGTAGGCCGCACCCTCTTCGCTCAGGAAACTGGTCAACACGTCGAGCGGTTCGCCGGCCGGCTTGCCAGCCGCGAACGGCACGTAGATGACCTTGTAGCCGCTGTGCGGCCGGCGGTTCCACGAACCGTGCTGGCCGATGAACATGCCACTCGCAAACGGTGCCGGCAGCGTGGTGCCGAGCGACGACACCAGGCCGAGCGAGGCGGTGTGCGGCCCGAGTGCGTAGTCGGGCGCGATCGCCTTGGCCACAAGCTCGGGCTGCGGCGGCTTCACGCGCTCGTCGACGTGCTGGCCGTAGTAGCTGAAGGGCCAGCCGTAGAAGGCGCCGTCGCGCACCGAGGTCATGTAGTCGGGTACGAGGTCGCTGCCGATCTCGTCGCGTTCGTTCACGACCGTCCACAGTGCGCCGCTCGCCGGCTCCCAGGCCATGCCGTTCGGGTTGCGCAGGCCCGACGCGAAGATGCGGTGCGAACCGTTCTTCACGTCGACTTCCCAGATCGCCGCACGTTCGGCCTCGGCCTCCAAGCCGCGCTCGCCAACGTTGCTGTTCGAGCCCACGGTCACGTATAGCTTGCTGCCGTCGGTGCTGGCGATCAGGTTCTTGGTCCAGTGATGGTTGATCGGGCCGGCCGGCAGCTCCAGCACCTTCAGACCCGGCGCCTTGATGCGCAGTTCGCCTTCGGTGTAAGGGAACTTCATCACCGCGTCGGAGTTGGCGACGAACAGGTCGTTGCCGATGAGCGCCATGCCGAACGGCGAATTCAGGTTGTCGAGCAAGACCGAGCGCAAGTCGGCCACGCCGTCACCGTCGGTGTCGCGCAGCAGCGTGATTCGGTTGGCGCTGGGCACGCCGGCGCCGGCACGTTTCATGAGCAGGCCCATCACCCAGCCCTTGATGCCTTTGGCGTCTTCGGGTTTGGGCGGCGCGTTGGTTTCGGCCACGAGCACGTCGCCGTTGGGCAACACGAGCAGCCAGCGCGGGTGGTCCAGGCCGTCGGCAAAGGCTGCGACCTGCGTGCCCGCCGCCGCTTTCGGCGTGGCGCCGTGCGCCCAACCCTTGGCCTTGGCGATGTTCACGGTCGGGATCAGCGACGGTGCCGGTGCCGGCAACGTCGGCTGCGGCCCGGTTCCGGCCGACACCGGCAGTGTGGCCACCCCGCCGCATGCGGCGAGTGTGGCCAGCAGGCCGGCAACCAGCAGGCCCGCTGCCGTTTTCAGCGGCGCGGGCAGATCACGCAAGCCTGGCTTCAAATGCGCCCCATCAGCAGCAGCACGATCAGCACGACGACCACGAGGCCGAGGCCGCCGCTCGGGCCGTAGCCCCAGCTCTTGCTGTGCCCCCACGTCGGCAGTGCCCCGACCAGCAGCAGGATCAAGACGATCAGCAGAATGGTTCCCAAGGTCATGGTGTTCTCCTCGTTGTTGTGGATGCAAGCGGGATCAGTTCGACGGTGCCGAAGCCGCCGGCACCACGATCACCGTCGTGCCCGAGCCGGTCTTGCCCGTCGCGCCCGTGTCGCCGGTCGCGCCGGTGCTGCCCATCGAACCGGTGGAGCCCGTGGAGCCCGTCGAACCGGTGGCGCCCGTCGCGCCAGCCGGCCCGGGCACCGCGACCGGCACCGGCACGTTGACGACCGTCGGCTTGTCGCAGGCGGTGATGGCGAAGGCTGCGAACAGCGCGGAAATCATAAGAGTCTTGTTCATGTGTATTCCTTGGAAGGTTGTGAGTCGGTCAATACGCCGACAGATCGGTGAGGATGGCGTGGTCGCCCATACCGATGGGTTTACCGGCGACGACCGAGGCCGCCATCGCGAACAATCGCACCATCTTGCTGTTCGGTGCGTCCCAGTACTCGGCGGTGTGTGGCACGAACTTCAGCAGTGCCAGGTTGGTGGAGGCCGGACCCTCTGGAAACCAGGGTTTGGCCATCGGCGTCCACAGTCTTTCGACGTGAGAACGGTCGGAGCGAATTTCGCCGCGGCCCGACAGCGACACATAGGTGCCGCGCGCGGCGTCGACAAAACTCAGGTTGACGACACGCAGGAACTCCACACGTGAGGAGCGCAGGTCCACGAAGAACCAGACCGCCCCCGCAGCATCGATTTCGAGCGCGGCCATCGGCCGGCTGACGAGTGCGCCGTCAGCGTCGACGTTGCTCAGCATCGCGACCGGGATCGGCTCGATCAGCTTGCACAGCACGGCCATCTCGGGGCTGTTCTGGGTTTCGATGTTCATGGAGTTCCTTGAAACAAGCCCGACGCGGCGCCTGCTGCGTCGCGGGGGGCCGAAGCGGCTGCGCCGCGGCGCGCTCAGACCTTGTGTTTGGCCTTGGGCTCGAACCACTTGTCGGTGGCGCTGCGTTCCCAGTCGGAGACATGGCGTTCGGCTTCGTCCTTGGCGTAGCCATAACGCTCCTGCAACTTGCCGGTGAGCTGGTCGCGCCGGCCGGCCACGACATCGAAGTCGTCGTCGGTCAGCTTGCCCCATTGTTCTTTCACGTTGCCCTTGAGTTGTTTCCAATTGCCTTCGATGCGGTCCCAGTTCATGTGCAGCTCCTTGCGCCAAAGCGCGTTGGTGGGTGGGTTCGCGGTGAGCGCTGGCCAGTGGCCTGCGTCTCGTTGCGATGGCGGGGAGACCCCGTAATCGAACTCTAAAAAGCGCGCCGCGCCGCGCCCATCAGCGGCACGGCCGCGGCGTTGTAGGAAAGGCGGCTATTCGCCTCGGCCGCGCGGACATGTCCTACCCCGGTTACCGCCCTCAACTGACAGGGGTGCCTGCGCCCGCGAACGACACTGCTTCATCCTCACTGGAGCCCACCATGCCCTCGCTGCACGACCTGTTGCCCCAACGCTTCGAGCTGCCCACCGCACACCGGCCACTGATGGCCTTCGCAGCCATCGTGGCGGTCTCGCTGCTGTCGTTCTATGTGCACCTGTTGCACGAGTCGATGGCGCTGGGCGAACAGATGCGCGAGCGCCAACGCAGCGCTACGAGCATCGGCCCGATCAAGGCGGTGGCGCAGCGTGCGCCGCCGCGCGGTTTGGCGGACCGCGATGCGCGGTTCAACGGTTCGAAACCGTGAAAACCGCCCGCACGCCGCGAAACTGGCTGAGGTTGCTTTACCAGAAGCCCCACCCGGCGTCGGGCAGCGGCGGCCCGCCCTGCCTGTGAGGCCTCTCCTACAGCCACGCAGCGTCAGGCTGCGGGGGTCGCGGGCAGGAGCCGGTCGTACTCTTCCTTGACGACCGCACAACACTCGCAGGTGCGCTTTTCCAGGCCGGGCCGATCGAGCACCTTGATGTGGCCGCGTGCGTAACGGATGAGCCCGCTCGTCTGCAGCTTCAACGCCGCTTCGGTCACGCCTTCACGGCGCACACCGAGCATGTTGGCGATCAGCTCCTGTGTCATCACGAGCTCGTTGCCTTGCAGGCGGTCGAGGCTGAGCAGGAGCCAGCGGCACAGTTGCTGGTCAAGCGAGTGGTGCCGGTTGCAAACCGCCGTTTGAGCCATGGGCGTGATCAGCGCCTGGGTGTAGCGCAGCAGCACGTGCATCACCGGGCCGGCGCGGTTGAACTCTTCCTTCATCCGCTGCGATTCGAGCCGGAAACCGCGGCCGGCACTGTGCACCAGCGCCCGGCTCGGCGTCGATTCGCCGCCCATGAACAAGGAAATGCCGACGATGCCTTCGTTGCCGACCACCGCGATCTCGGCCGACTGGCCGTTTTCCATCACGTACAACAGCGAGACGATGGCCGTGCTCGGAAAGTAGGCGTGGCTGAGGGTGTTGCCGGGCTCGTACAGCACCTGGCCGAGCGGCAACTCGACCGATTCGCGCTGGGGCAGCCAGCGCTGCAATTCGACGGCCGGCAGCGCAGCGAGCAGCTGGTTTTGTTTCAGGTCGAGGGGGTGTTCATCGGGCGATTGCAATTCGAATCGGGCTCGGTCCCAAGCATAGGCAGCGAAATCAGGCTCGCATGTTCGCTAGCGTCCCAATCGGCATGCCGGCCGCACGAGTGAACGAGCGCAGCGCAGCGGTGCAACACGCAAAGCGGCAACGTGCGCTGCCGCACGGACGGGCCGGCACACCTGCGCTATCGGCTGTGAACGCGATGGGAGGGTTCGTGCCGGGCGCACTCAGGCCCTGGTTTGAAAACGAGGCGCAAGCTCAGGCCCAATACAGAGCAGCGACAAAGGAACACATGGGTCTCTTCACGCTGGAACACAGCAAAAGTGCTTACCGCGCCGACTTCGTCCTGTATGGCGCCGCCGTGCTGCTGCTGGCCGCCTACCTGCTGCTCGAAGGGCCGCGCGCGCAGTGGCTGCAGATCGGTGCTTTCGTGCTGGCCGGCCTGGTGGGCTGGAGCCTGGTCGAGTACCTGCTGCACCGCTTCGTATTGCACGACGTGCAGCCGTTCCAGGGCTGGCACGCAGAACACCACCAGCGCCCGACAGCGCTGATCTGCGCACCCACGATCCTGAGCGCGGCGTTGATCGTCGTGCTGGTGTTCCTGCCCACGCTGCTGATGGCGAACCTGTGGCGCGCCTGTGCGTTGACACTCGGTGTGCTGACGGGGTACCTCGCCTACGCGATCACGCACCACGCCATCCACCACTGGCGCGCCGACAACGCGTGGTTGCGGCAACGCAAACGCTGGCACGCGCTGCACCACCACGCGCACACGCCACTTTGTTTCGGCGTGACCAGCGGCCTGTGGGATCACGTGTTCGGCAGCGCGGCGCGGCGGCAGCGCGCACACGCTGCGACGCGACCTCGCTGACGTGCGACGCGCCGGATCGCTGCTTCACGCAGCCTGCGCGAGCAGGCTCGCGCACGAACCCTAGGGACAACGAGCATGCCGATTTTTTGGAAGTTGACGTGCGTCAAGAGTTTTTGAAGCGAACCCGCAGACATTGAACTCCGATGCGAATCGGATGAGTGCGTGGGCCTGCCTGAAGAGCAGGAGGCGTCGGCATCGCTGCGATTCGACGTCTCAACACACACTCAATTCAAGAGACAAGGTTCGCCATGAATCAGCACACCGCCGTACTTCCGAACTCGCCCGGCGTCACGCCGTTGGGCGGCACCGCGCGCAGCCCGGCGTACCGATGGATCCAGCTTTTGCTCGGCATCGTCTGCATGGCGATGATCGCCAACCTGCAGTACGGCTGGACGCTGTTCGTCAACCCGATCGCCGACAAACACGGCTGGAGCCGTGCCGCGATTCAGGTGGCGTTCACGATTTTCGTGCTGACCGAAACCTGGCTGGTGCCGATCGAGGGTTATCTGGTCGACCGCTTCGGCCCGCGCCCTGTCGTGCTGGTCGGCGGCATCCTGTGCGGCCTCGGCTGGACGCTCAACTCGATCGCCGATTCGCTGACCCTGCTCTACATCGCGGCCGCTGTCGGTGGTGTCGGCGCGGGTGCGGTGTACGGCACCTGTGTCGGCAACGCGCTGAAGTGGTTCCCCGATCGGCGCGGCCTCGCGGCGGGCCTCACCGCCGCCGGCTTCGGTGCCGGCTCGGCGCTCACGATCGTGCCGATCTCGGCCTTCATCAAGTCCGACGGCTACGAAGCGGCCTTCTTGTACTTCGGCCTCGGCCAGGGCCTGATCGTGTTCCTGATCTCGTGGGCACTGACGCGCGCGCCGGAGCACCCGAAAAACCTCGCGGCCATCGGCGTGCAGCAGTCCAAGCGTGACTACAGCCCGATCGAGATCGTGAAGAAGCCGGTGTTCTGGGTCATGTACGCGATGTTCGTGATGGTCGCCGCCGGCGGCCTGATGGCCACGGCGCAACTCGGCCCGATCGCGAAAGACTTCAAGATCGGTGACGTGCCGGTCAACATCATGGGCCTGATGCTGCCCGCACTGACCTTCGCACTCGCGATCGACCGCGTGCTCAACGGCCTGACACGACCGTTCTTCGGCTGGGTCTCCGACAAGATCGGCCGCGAGCAGACGATGTTCATCGCGTTTGCGCTTGAATCGGTCGGCATCCTCGCGCTCTACACCTTCGGCCAGAACCCGATCGCCTTCGTGATCCTGACCGGCGTGGTGTTCTTCGCCTGGGGCGAGATTTACAGCTTGTTCCCTTCGACCTGCGCCGACACCTTCGGCTCGAAGTACGCAGCCGCCAACGCCGGCATGCTCTACACCGCGAAGGGCACGGCGTCGCTGCTGGTGCCGCTGTCGAGCGTGCTTGCCACCGCCACCGGCAGCTGGCACGCGGTGTTCATCGTCGCCAGCATCATGAACGCGGTGGCCGCGCTGATGGCGTGGTTCGTGTTGCGGCCGATGCGCCGTGCGCACATGAACCAGTCTGCATAAACGCAGCGCGCTCGACCGAAGAGGCCGCTTTCGCGGCCTCTTTTCTTTTGACGATCAGGGTCGTGGAGATGCGGGGCAACCCCGATACGGCATTTTCAAAAAATTGACCGAGGTCAAGCCGAATTCGGAAGTTCAGGTCGCAGCATTGAATCATTGGGATCTCCGCGTGGATTCCGAATCAACGTGCACCTTAGACACACTGGAGACAGCATGACCCGAGCCCTCTTTTCACTCTCGCGCACCCGCCTTGTCAGCGCCTGCGCCGCTGCTGTGGCCGCGCTCGCTTTCGCCGCGCCGTCGTTCGCCTGGGAACCGACCAAGCCGGTCGAGTTCGTCGTGCCGGCCGGCACCGGGGGCGGCGCCGACCAGATGGCGCGCCTGGTGCAGGGCATCGTCATCAAGCACAAGCTGATGAAAGAGCCGCTGATCGTCGTCAACAAGTCGGGCGGTGCCGGCGCCGAGGGTTTCCTCGCCGTCAAGGAAGCCAAGGGCGACCCGCACAAGATCATCATCACCCTGTCGAACCTGTTCACGACACCGCTGGCCACCGGCGTTCCGTTCAACTGGAAAGACATGACGCCGGTCGCGATGCTGGCGCTCGACCAGTTCGTGCTCTGGGTCAATGCCGAAACGCCGTACAAGAACGCCAAAGACTACCTGGCGGCCGCCAAGGCCGCCGGCCCCAACAAGTTCAAGATGGCCGGCACCGGCTCGAAGCAGGAAGACCAGATCCTGACGGTGGGCCTTGAAAAGGCCACCGGCACGAAGTTCATCTACGTGCCCTTCAAGGGCGGCGGTGACGTGGCGGTGCAGCTGGTGGGCAAGCACGTCGACTCCACCGTCAACAACCCGATCGAGGCCGTGGCCCAGTGGCGGGCCGGCTCGCTGCGCGCGCTTTGTGTGTTCGACGACGAGCGCATGCCTTTCAAGACCAAGGTCACCGACACGATGTCGTGGAACGATATCCCGACCTGCAAGGAAGCCGGCGTGCCGACCGACTACACGATGCTGCGGGGCATCTTCATGCCCCCCGGTGTCACGCCCGATCAGCTCGCTTTTTACGTCGAGCTGCTGAAGAAAGTGCGCGCCACGCCCGACTGGGCCGAGTACATGGAAAAGGGTGCCTTCAACCCGACCTTCCTGACCGGCGCGCCGTTCACGAAGTGGCTCGAGTCGGCAGAAGCCACGCACCGCACGCTGATGACCGAAGCCGGGTTCCTGGCTCCGAAGTAAAGCACCCGCGATCACCGCGAACAACAGGGTCACCCCGCGCCAGGCGCGCGGGGTGGTTGGGCGCAGCGCCGCCCGAATGAACATCAAAGATTGGGGATTCCATGCAGCATGACAAGGACGCCGGCGAAGAAACGGGCCGGCCAGTGGTTGCCACGAACGTGGTGGAGGCGGTGGTCGCTGTGATTCTGCTGATCATCGGCGGCGTGGTGGTCTTCGAGAGCCGCCGCCTCGGCGCCGGCTGGACCAGCGACGGCCCTGGCTCGGGCTACTTTCCGTTCATCATCGGCATGCTCATCCTGATCGCCAGCACCGGCATGCTGTACGAGGCCCTGCTCAGCAAGAAGAAAAAGACCGAGCCCTTCGTCGATACGGTGCAGCTCAAGCGGGTGCTGTCGGTGTTGGTGCCGGCTCTGTTCTATGTGCTGGCGGTGGCTTTCCTCGGCCTGTACGTGGCCTCGGCGATCTACATCGCGCTGTTCATGGTGATCCTGGGCAAGTACTCGTGGGCGAAGAGTGCGTTCATCGCTCTGGCGGTCAACGTCCTCTTCTTCTTCATGTTCGAGGTCTGGTTCAAGGTGCCGCTGTTCAAGGGCTCGCTCGACCCATTGCACTTCCTCGGCTACTGAACCTCACGGAGCAAAAAGACATGGATGAAATCAGCTCCCTGCTGCACGGCTTCGCGGTGATCCTGACACCGATGAACATCGGCCTGATGTTCGTCGGGATCATTCTCGGCGTGTTGATCGGCGTATTGCCCGGCCTGGGTGGCGCCAATGGCGTGGCGATCCTGCTGCCGCTCACCTTCACGATGTCGCCGACCTCGGCGATCATCATGCTGTCGTGCATCTACTGGGGCGCGCTGTTCGGCGGGGCGATCACCTCGATCCTGTTCAACATTCCCGGCGAGCCCTGGTCGGTCGCAACCACCTTCGACGGTTACCCGATGGCGCAAAAGGGCCAGGCCGGTGCCGCACTCACCACCGCGTTCACCTCGTCGTTCGTCGGCGCGTTCGTGGCGGTGGTGATGATCACCTTCCTGGCGCCGCTGGTCGCGAAGTTCGCACTCAAGTTCGGCTCGCCCGAGTTCTTCGCGGTCTACCTGCTGACCTTCTGCAGCTTCGTCGGCATGGGCAAGGGCTCGCCGTACAAGATCCTCATCTCGATGGCGCTCGGCTTCGCGCTGGCCGCCGTGGGCATGGACACCGTGACGGGCCAGTTGCGCCTGACCTTCGGCCAGTCGGAGCTGATGCGCGGCTTCGACTTTCTGATCGCGGTGATCGGCCTGTTCGGCATCGGCGAGATCCTGCTGTCGATGGAAGAAGGCCTGAACTTCCAGGGCAAGAGCGCCAAGATCGACCCGAAGGTCGTGTGGCAGACCTGGAAAGAGTTGCCCAAGTACTGGGTCACCTCGCTGCGCAGCTCGCTGATCGGCATCTGGATGGGCATCACCCCGGGCGGCGCCACGCCGGCCTCGTTCATGAGCTACGGTCTGGCCAAGAAGATGTCGAAGAACGGCAAGAAGTTCGGCACCGGCGAAATGGAAGGTGTGATCGCCCCCGAGACCGCGGCGCACGCCGCCGGCACCAGCGCGCTGCTGCCGATGCTGGCGCTCGGCATCCCGGGTTCGCCCACCGCCGCCGTGCTGCTCGGCGGCCTGCTGATCTGGGGCCTGCAACCCGGGCCGCTGCTCTTCGTCGAGCAGAAAGACTTCGTCTGGGGCCTGATCGCCAGCATGTACCTCGGCAACGTGGTCGGCCTGATCGTCGTGCTCAGCACCGTGCCGCTGTTCGCGTCGATCCTGCGCATTCCGTTCTCGATCATCGCCCCGGTGATCATCGTGATCTGCGCGATCGGCGCCTACACCGTGCACAACGCGATGCTCGACATCTGGTTCATGATGGGCTTCGGTGTGGTCGGCTACGTCTTCAAGAAGCTCGACATTCCGCTGGCCCCGCTGGTGCTGGCTCTGGTGCTCGGCGACAAGGCCGAAGACTCGTTCCGCCAGGCCATGCTTGTCTCGCAGGGCGAGGTGAGCATCATGTGGGCCAACCCGCTGGTCGGCAGCATCACCACCCTGGCCTTGACGCTGCTGTTCTGGCCGCTGATCTCGAAGGCGATTGCGCTGGTCAAGCCGGCCAAGCCCGACGAGTTCGCGGCCGAGCGGCCGGTGGACTGAAGCCGGCTTGTTGCCGAACGCCGGGCCCGTGCCGTGTTTTCAGATCTTGCCGCTCTTCCTCAGCCGGCTCAGTGTTTCGGCAGAGAGATTGAGGTAGGACGCGAGTTCCTTGCTCGGAATGCGTTCGACGAGCTCGGGGTGCTTGCGCAGGAAGCGGTGTACGCGGCCCGGCGCGTCGAGCAGGTGCAGCGTGATGGTGTGGGCCATGATCTCGCTCATCAGCTGCATCACGGCGTACTCGAACAGTTCCTTGGTCGGCCGGTGGCGCTCCAGGAACTCGATCCAGACCAGCAGCGGCAGGCTTGCCACGCGCGCCTTGGTGACGCAGACGATGCCGTAGGGCGTGGGCGTGCCCAGGCGCATGGCGGCGTAGCTGGTCTCCATGTCGTGCTCGTCGGCGAAGCGCAGGATCATTTCCTTGCCTTCGGGGTTGGAGACGACACGCTTCAAGATGCCGTCGAGGATGAAGTACTGCTCCATCTCGCGCACCCCCTGGTGCAACAGGAAGTCGCCCTTGTTGCCTTCGACGACGACGAGGTGCGGCTCGAGCTCGGCCCGGTCGTCTTCGCTCAGGGCCCGCAGCACGAGGTTCTGCTTGAGCTGCAAGCGGATGACGTTGCGTTCGGGGTGCTGGGCGAGCAGGGTCATGGCCGACGCGCGGGGTCCAATTTTCGAAAGTTGACCGCGGTCAAGGGGTGAAACAGGGATCAATTCCTATGATACCGCGGCAGTGCAGAACCACGAGTGACGCGGGACCTTTGTACAAGTAAACGGAGAGACCTCTCAACATGGCAAACGACACACAAACATCAGAAATGACCGACGGGTTCCACTTGGTCATCGATGCGCTCAAGCTCAACGACATCGACACCATCTTCGGCCTGCCCGGAATTCCGGTGACCGACCTGTGCCGCATGGCGCAGGCCGAAGGCATGCGCGTCATTTCCTTCCGCCACGAGCAGCACGCCGGCAACGCCGCCGCAGCCGCCGGTTTCCTGACGCAAAAGCCCGGCATCTGCCTTACGGTCTCGGCGCCCGGCTTCCTGAATGGCCTGACGGCGCTGTCGAACGCGACAGTCAACTGCTTCCCGATGATCCTGATCAGCGGCTCCAGCGAGCGCGAGATCGTCGACCTGCAGCAGGGCGACTACGAAGAGATGGACCAGCTCGCCATCGCCAAGCCTCTGTGCAAGGCGGCCTACCGCGTCTTGCACGCGCAAGACATCGGCATCGGCATTGCACGCGCGATCCGCGCCGCCGTATCGGGCCGCCCGGGCGGGGTCTACCTCGACCTGCCGGCCAAGCTGTTCGCGCAGACCATGGACGCCGTGGCCGGCCGCGCTTCGCTGGTCAAGGTGGTCGACCCGGCGCCGCGCCAGATCCCGGCGCCCGACGCCGTGAAGCGCGCGCTCGACCTGCTCAAGGGTGCGAAGCGTCCGCTGATCATGCTCGGCAAGGGCGCAGCGTATGCGCAGGCCGATGCCGACATCCGCGCGCTGGTCGAGAAGACCGGCATCCCCTACCTGCCGATGTCGATGGCCAAGGGCCTGCTGCCCGACACGCATGTGCAGTCGGCCTCGGCCGCACGTTCCTACGTGCTGGCCGAAGCCGACGTGGTGTTGCTGATCGGCGCGCGCCTGAACTGGCTGCTTTCGCACGGCAAGGGCAAGACCTGGGGGGCCGACAAAGGCGCGAAGAAGTTCATCCAGATCGACATCGCCCCGACCGAGATCGACAGCAACGTCGCGATCGCCGCGCCGGTGATCGGTGACATCGGCTCGTGCGTGGCCGCACTGCTGGGCGGCATCGATGCCAAGTGGGCCAAGCCGCCGACGGAGTGGACCGGCGCGATCGCCGAACGCAAGGACAAGAACCTGTCGAAGATGGCCGTGACGCTTGCGGAGCGCCCGTCGCCGATGAGCTTCCAGAGCGCGCTCAGCGTCTTGCGTGACCAGGTGAAGGCCCGGCCCGATGCGATCGTCGTCAACGAAGGTGCCAACACGCTCGACTTCGCGCGCAGCATCGTCGACATGTACGAGCCGCGCAAGCGTCTCGACGTGGGCACCTGGGGCATCATGGGCATTGGCATGGGCTTCGCGGTGGCCGCGGCCGTCGTCACCGGCAAGCCGGTGATCGCGATCGAAGGCGACAGCGCGTTCGGTTTCAGCGGCATGGAAGTTGAAACCATCTGCCGCTACAACTTGCCCATCTGCGTCGTCGTGTTCAACAACAACGGCGTGTACCGTGGCACCGACGTCAACCCGTCGGGCACGGCCGATGTGGCCCCCACCGTGTTCGTGAAGAACGCGCGTTACGACAAGCTGATGGAAGCCTTCGGCGGTGTGGGCGTCAACGCCACCACGACCGACGAATTGGCCAAGGCCTTGAGCGAAGCCGTCGCATCGGGCAGGCCGACGCTGATCAATGCCGTGATCGATGAAGCCGCCGGCACCGAAAGCGGCCGCATCGGCAACCTGAACCCGCAAAGCGCAGTCAAGAAATAAAGCAGCGCAGAATTTCCCCGCCAACTTAGGAGCACTCATATGAGCACCAAAGCACTAGACGACATCAAGATCATCGACTTCACGCACGTTCAGGCCGGCCCGGCCTGCACCCAAATGCTCGCCTGGTTCGGCGCCGACGTGATCAAGGTCGAGCGCCCCGGCTCGGGCGACGTGACGCGCAGCCAGCTGCGCGACATCCCGAATGTCGACGCGCTGTACTTCACCCAGCTCAACAGCAACAAACGTTCGCTCACGCTCGACACCAAGACGCGCGAAGGCAAGGAAATTCTCGAAAAGCTGATCAAGGTTTCCGACGTGATGGTCGAGAACTTCGGCCCCGGCGCGCTCGACCGCATGGGCTTCACCTGGGAGCGCATCCTCGAGCTGAACCCGAAGATGATCCTGGCCTCGGTCAAGGGTTTTAGCGACGGCCACCATTACGAAGACCTGAAGGTCTATGAAAACGTGGCGCAATGCGCCGGCGGTGCCGCCTCGACCACCGGCTTCTGGGACGGCCCGCCGACCGTGAGCGCTGCCGCGCTCGGCGACAGCAACACCGGCATGCACCTGGCCATCGGCATCCTGACGGCGCTGCGCCAGCGTGACAAGACCGGCCGCGGCCAGAAGGTCGCCTGCTCGATGCAGGACGCCGTGTTGAACCTGTGCCGCGTGAAACTGCGCGACCAGCTGCGCCTGGACAAGCTCGGTTACCTGGAAGAGTACCCGCAGTACCCGCACGGCAAGTTCACCGACGTGGTGCCGCGGGGTGGCAACGCCGGCGGCGGCGGCCAGCCGGGCTGGGTGCTCAAGTGCAAGGGCTGGGAAACCGACCCCAACGCCTACATCTACTTCACGATCCAGGGCCAGGCCTGGGCGCCGATCTGCGACGCCATCGGCAAGCCGGAATGGAAGACCGATCCGCTCTACATGACACCCAAGGCACGCCAGCCGCACATCATGGACATCTTCGGCACGATCGAGGTCTGGCTCGCCGACAAGACCAAGTTCGAAGCGGTCGACATCCTGCGCAAGTTCGATATTCCCTGCGCACCGGTGATGTCGATGAAGGAACTCTCGGTCGACCCGTCGCTGCGCGCCAGCGGCACCATTGCCGAAGTCCAGCACAAGGAACGCGGCACCTACCTCACGGTCGGCAGCCCGATCAAGTTCTCTGACATGAAGGTCGAGATCACCGGTGCGCCGCTGCTCGGCGAACACACCGACGAGGTGCTGGCCGAGCTGGGTTACAGCGCCGACAAGATCGCCACGCTGCACGCCGCCAAAGCAGTCTGACCCGGAGCTGCGCGTGCAAACCACTGTAGATCTGGCTCAACTTGTCGGCGGCGCTGGCGACGCGATCATGGTCTGCGACGCGGCCGGCGCGATCAGGCTGTGGAACAAGGCCGCCGAGCGCATCTTCGGCTTCACCGAATCCGAGGCGCTCGGCCAGTCGCTCGACATGATCATTCCCACCCGCCAGCGCGGCCGGCACTGGGAGGGTTACCACAAGACGATGGAAACGGCCGTCACCAAGTACGGGGCCGACGTGCTGCGCGTGCCGGCGCTGCACAAAGACGGCCACACGTTGTCAATTGCCTTCACTGTTTCAATGCTTTTTTCCGAAGATCACAAGGTCACGGGCATTGCCGCTATCGTGCGCGACGAGACCGCCCGCTTCACCGAAGAACGCAAGCTGCGTGCACGACTGGTAGAAGCGGAGGCCAGGACCCAGGGAGAAAAGTGATGAGCAAGGCACTCGACGGCGTACGTATTCTCGATTTCACCCATGTGCAGTCAGGCCCCACCTGCACCCAGCTGCTGGCCTGGTTCGGGGCCGACGTGATCAAGGTGGAACGTGCCGGCGAGGGTGATGCCACGCGCGGCCAGCTGCGTGACATTCCCGGTGTGGACAGCCTCTACTTCACGATGCTGAACCACAACAAGCGCTCGATCACGCTCGACACCAAGAAGCCCAAGGGCAAAGAAGTGCTCGACACGCTGATCAAGACCTGCGACGTATTGGTCGAGAACTTCGCCCCCGGCGCGCTAGACCGCATGGGCATCACCTGGGAACACATTCAGGAGCTCAACCCGCGCATGATCGTGGCTTCGGTCAAGGGCTTCGGCCCCGGCAAGTACGAGGACTACAAGGTCTACGAAAACGTGGCCCAGTGCGCTGGCGGCGCGGCCTCGACCACCGGCTTCGACGATGGCCCGCCGGTCGTGACCGGCGCGCAGATCGGCGACAGTGGCACCGGGCTGCACCTGGCGCTGGGCATCGTGGCCGCGCTCTACCAGCGCAACACCACCGGCCGCGGCCAGAAGGTGCTGGCGCCGATGCAAGACGCGGTGTTGAACCTGTGCCGCGTCAAGCTGCGCGACCAGCAGCGCCTTGAGCGCACCGGCACGCTGCACGAATTCCCGCAGTACCCCGACGGCAAGTTCGGCGAAGCCGTGCCCCGTGCCGGCAACGCGTCGGGTGGTGGCCAGCCGGGTTCGGTGCTGAAGTGCAAAGGCTGGGAAACCGACCCGAATGCCTACATCTACTTCATCACGCAAGCGGCGGTCTGGCCGGCCGTGTGCAAGGTGATCGGCGAGGAAGGCTGGATCGACGACGAGGCCTACGCCACGCCAGGCGCACGCCTGCTGCACCTGAAGCCGATCTTCGCGCGGATCGAGAAGTGGACCATGAGCAAGACGAAGTTCGAGGCCATGGAGATCCTGAACAAGTACGACATTCCCTGCGGGCCGATCCTGTCGATGAAAGAGATCGCCGAAGACGCTTCGTTGCGCCAGACCGGCACGATCGTCGAGGTCGACCACCCGAAGCGCGGCAAGTACCTGACGGTCGGAAACCCGATCAAGATGTCCGACAGCGCCACCGACGTGACGCGCTCTCCGCTGCTCGGTGAACACACAGAAGAAGTGCTTGCGCAACTCGGCTACAGCACCGACGACGTGGCACAGCTGCGCGCCGAGCGCGTCATCTGACCCTGAAATGAGGCGTGCCCTGTGCACGCATTCACCGCGAGCCCCCACCAGAATGAACAGCCAAGTCATCCCCCTCGCGGTCTTGAAAGTCGAAGTCTCGAAGCAGCGCAAGCGCCAGGCCCCGAAGGGCCGGCGCGTCGACCCGGGTGCGCTCGAAGACGTGCAGCGCCTGCTCGGCAACGAGTCGCGTCAGCGTGACCTGCTGATCGAACACCTGCACAAGGTCCAGGACAGCTTCGGCCACCTCTCGTCGGCGCACCTGGCCGCGCTGGCGCAAGAGATGCTTTTGCCCCAGACCGAGGTCTACGAGGTGGCGAGCTTCTATCACCACTTCGACATCGTGAAAGAAGGCGAGACTGCACCGCCCGCTTTGACCGTTAGAGTGTGCGACGGCCTGTCTTGCGAGATGGCGGGTGCGGGCGATCTGCTCGCGCGATTGCCCAAGTTGCTGGGCAAAGAAGTGCGCGTGATCGCAGCCCCCTGCATCGGCCGCTGCGAACAGGCACCGGCGGTGGCAGTGGGGCAAACCGCCGTGCCGAACGCGAGCTGCGAGAAGGTGGCAGCACAGATCGCGGCCACGCCGAAGCGTGACCTGCCCGAGGGCCACATCGACCACGCCGCGTACCAGGCGGGCGGTGGCTACGCGCTGCTGAAGGCCTGCGACGCCGGCGAGCGCGATGTCGAATCGATCATCACCACGCTCGAACACTCCGGCTTGCGCGGCCTGGGTGGCGCGGGTTTTCCCGCCGGGCGCAAGTGGCGCATCGTGCGGGCCGAGGCCGCACCGCGCCTGATGGCGGTCAACA
>JAYVTD010000360.1:0-4994 GCA_043774765.1 Rhizobacter sp.
GCCCAGGGGTGGAACAGGTCGAGGTCGGGTTGTGATGCCGCGCCCAGCGCCATGTCTTCGGTCTCAGGCAGGCCGGCTGCCGGGTCTTCGGCGGTGAAACGGGCGATGTCGTGCGCGGCTCGCACGGTTTGCTCCAGCGCAGCGCGCGAGAAGTCGGAGGTGCTGGCGTTGCCGCGACGCTGGCCAACATAAACCGTGATGCCCATCGACTTGTCGCGGTTGCGCTCGACGTTCTCGACCTCGCCTTTGCGCACCGAGACCGACAGGCCCACGCCTTCGGAGACTTCGGCCGCCGCGTCGGTGGCGCCGAGCGTGCGCGCGAAGGCCAGCGCGTCTTCGACGTATTGCTGGAAGCGCTCGCGCGAATATGCAAACCCGGAGGGCGAAGACAGACCGGACGAAGCGGGAGTGGGCATGGGCTGGAATGAACCGTGGTGGTCGCGCAGTGCGCTGGGAAGGTGCCCGACTATGATACCGACCGCCCTCCCTGCCTCGACCGACCATGCCCGCACCGCACCCCATCGACGACGAAGCCCCCGGCGCCGAGCCCTCGGCCTCGCCTTTGCTGGACCGCCCGAGCAAGACCCGCCGCAAGGCCGATTCGCACGAGTTGCAAGACCTGGGCGAAGCAGTGGTGGCCCTGCCCGACGAGCGCCTGGCTGGCCTGGGCATGTCCGAGGGGCTGCTCGACGCGATCCGCGCCTACAAGAAGACCCGCACCTGGGAAGGCAAACGCCGCCAGATGCAGTACATCGGCAAGCTGATGCGGCGCGACGACCCCGAGCCGATTCGCCAGGCCGTGACCGACATGCAGCTCGGCCGCGCGCAGGACTCGCTCTCGTTGCACCAGGCCGAACGCTGGCGCGCCGAGCTGATTGCCGAAGACGATGCCGCCACGCGCTGGGCCGCCGAACACCCGCAGACCGATCTGCAGCAGTTGCGCAGCCTGATCCGCGCTGCGCGCAAAGACGCGTCGCTCGTGCCCGAAAAACGCAGCGGGCGGGCCTACCGTGAGCTGTTCCAGTTCATCAAACAACACCTGGGCGCCGAGCCGGCGGCAACACCATGAGCGGCTTCGATACCATCCGCATCGGCCTGGTCTCAGTCAGCGACCGCGCGTCCAAGGGCGTGTACGACGACCTCGGCATTCCGGCGCTGCAGACCTGGCTGTCGTCGGCAATGCGCAACCCGATCGTGTGGGAAACGCGGCTGATCCCCGACGAGCAGGCCGCGATCAGCGCCGCTCTGATGGAGCTCGTCGACCACGCCGTCTGCGATCTCGTGCTGACCACCGGCGGCACCGGCCCGGCCTTGCGCGACGTGACCCCCGAAGCCACGCTCGCCGTGGCCCACAAGGTCATGCCCGGCTTCGGCGAACAGATGCGCCAGATCGGCCTGAACTTCGTGGCCACCGCGATCCTGTCGCGCCAGGTCGCCGTGACCCGCGAAAAGGCGCTGATCATCAACCTGCCCGGCCAACCGAAGTCGATCGCCGAAACACTGGCCGGCTTGCCTGCGCGCGACCCGCCGGTGCACGGGATCTTCGCGGCCGTGCCCTATTGCATCGATCTGTTGGGCGGGCCGTACATCGAAACCGATGCCACGGTCTGCAAGGCCTTTCGCCCCAAGTCGGCCCAGCGGCCGCTGCCGCCAACGTGACGAGCGCGCGTGTCCGTGCCGGGCTTCGCGGGGCCGCGCTGTGTGCTGCAGTGGCGCTGCTCCCTCCTGCACTGGCGCAGGAAGCCGTCGTCGAACTCACGGTCACACGCGCCGACACGTTGATCGGGTTGTCGCGCCAGGTGCTGGTCACGCCGCAGGCCTGGCGTGAAGTGGCGGCGCTCAACAAGCTGCGCAACCCGAACCGCATCAGCCCCGGTCAGGTGCTGCGCATTCCGCAACGCCTGATGCGCTCGTCGCCCAGCCCGGCGAAGCTCGTCAGTGTGTTCGGTGACGTGCGCATAGACGGCGCGGCCGGCGTGCTTGGCAGCGAAATCAACGAAGGCCAGAAGCTGCAGACCGGCGCAGGCGCATCGGCCGTGCTGGCCATGGCCGACGGCTCGCGCCTGCGCCTGCCACAGTCGAGCCTGGCCGAAGTGGCCGCGAGCCGCACCTACGGCGGGCGCGGCACCGCGCCGGGGGCCGACTCCAGCTCCGACGGCTGGTTCGCCGGTGCATTGCGTGTGCTGCGGGGTTCGGTCGAAGTATTTGCCACCAAGGTGCTGCGCGCGAAGCCGCTGGAAGTCATTACGCCGACCGCCGTGGTCGGTGTGCGTGGCACGCAGTTCCGTGTCAGCTTCGACGAAACTGAGAACGCAAGCACGCGGTCCGAAGTGGTCGAAGGCGCGGTGCGGCTCGACGCGGGCAAACAAGCCACCGGTGTCAACCTGCGCGCCGGCTTCGGCGCGGTGAACGATGCGAGCAGCGCCGCGCCGCGTGTCGCGAAGTTGCTCGAGGCCCCCGACCTGGCCGGCGTGCCCGAGTTGTTCGAGCGCCCGCTGGTGCGCTTCAAGCCCGCCGCGCCCGCCGACGTGCTGCGGGTGCAGGTCGCCGAAGACAGCGCCTTCGACCGCATCGTCAGCGACCAGCGGGTGCCCGCCGGCACCGACGTGCGCATCGCCGGCCTCGACGACGCACGCTGGTACCTACGGGCGCGCCGCGTCGACGAACAAGGCCTCGAAGGTTTCGACGCCACGCGGGTGTTTGTGCTCAAGGCCCGGCCGGAACCGCCGGCCTACCGCTCGCCGCGGGCCGACGCCAAGCAGTCGATCGGCGCGGTCGAGTTCGCGTGGGCTTCCAACGTGGAGGCGCCGCGGGCGCGCTTGCAGGTGGCGATCGACGCGAAGTTCAACAACGTGCTGCTTGAGCGTGACAACCTGACGGACGCCACCATGAGTGCGCCGTTCGACGCTGCGGGCACCTACCACTGGCGCCTGGCCAGCGTGCGCCCGAACGGCGAGCGTGGGCCCTACGGCGATGCGCAGCGCTTCGAGCTGCGCCCGCTGCCCGAGCCGCCCAAAGGCGGCCCGGCCGCCGACGGCAAGAGCTTGGTCTTCACCTGGGGCGGGCGACCGGAAGACCGCCAGCAGGTTCAACTCGCTCGCGACGAAGCGTTCACGGAGATCGTTGCGCAAGACGAATTGAAAGCACCGGAGTGGGTATTGCCCACGCCGGGCCGCGGCGGCAAGTACTTCTTCCGCTACCGCAGCGTCGAGCCCGACGGCTTCACGAGCCCGTACAGCAGCACGCTCAGCATCGAGGTGCCGCGCGACTGGAGCCTGCTGTTGCTCTTGCTGCCGTTGCTGTTCGCGCTCTAGCAGCGAACAGTATTCAGCGCTACTTGACGAGCCGGCTCAGCCGCTCGGCGTCGAAGGTCTCGGTCGTCTGCGCGTCCTGCGGCACACAGTCGGCGGGCGGCAGCTCGCGCGAACGCGCCGAAAGCTTCTCGATCGCGTGCCACAGCAACGCGATCTGGTGCTCGTGGCCCGAGGCGTTGTCGATCAGGCCTTTCATCGCGTGCGACACCGGGTCGTCGCCCTGGGTGATGCCGTAGGCCGAGAAGCCCATTTTCGCGGCCGCCTGTTCGCGCACGGCGTCGATCTCTTTCTGCAGGATGCGCGCCGGGTTGCCGACCGCGGTGGCTCCGGCAGGCACTTCCTTGACCACGACCGCGCTGGAACCGATGCGGGCACCGTCGCCGACCGTGAAGCCGCCCAGCACCTGCGAATTGGCGCCGACGATCACGCCGCGGCCGAGCGTCGGGTGGCGCTTCGTGCCCCGGCCGAGCGTGGTGCCACCGAGCGTGACGCCCTGGTAGATCGTGCACTCGTCACCGATCACGGCGGTTTCGCCCACGACCACGCCCATGCCGTGGTCGATGAACACACGCCGGCCGATCGTGGCGCCGGGGTGGATTTCGATGCCGGTCAGGAAGCGGCCGATGTGCGAAATGAAACGCGCGAGCCAGTGCAGGCCGTGCGCACGGCACCAGGCCGCGCGCCGGTGCAGCACCAGCGCGTGCAGGCCCGGGTAACACGTCAGCACCTCCCAGGTGCTGCGGGCAGCGGGGTCACGCTCGAGGATGCAGGCGATGTCTTCGCGGAGGCGCTGGAACATAAGGATCACGGAAGTGACGTGCTTTTCAGTTTAGCCGTTGTGCCCCGATCTCGCTGGTGACAGTGACTGCGCTGGCGGCCATCAGCGCCGCGCCTTGTCCATCGCACGCGCCACGCCGCGCAGGATGTGCACTTCATCGATGGTGAGCTGGGCGCGGTTGAGCAGCTGCTGCAGGCGCGGCATCAGCTTGCGTGGCACGGCGGGGTCGAGAAACCCGATGTCGACCAGCGTCTGCTGCCAGTGGTCGAGCAGCCCTTGCACCGCCACCCCATCGGCGCGTTTGGCATCGACGGTGCGGGCCTGCACCGGAAAACCGCCGAGCGCCTGGCGCCAGTCGTAGGCCAGCAGTTGCACAGCCTGGGCGAGGTTCAGCGAGCCGTACGCGGGCATGGTCGGAATGCTCAGGCACACATGGCAGCGGTACACGTCGTCGTTGTTCATGCCGAAGCGTTCAGAGCCGAATACGAAGGCGACACGATGCGTGCCGCTGGCGAGCTCGGCGAACAGTTCGCGTGGCGCGTGTGTGGGCGGGCCGAAGTCGCGCGGCGTCATCGCGGTGGCGCAGGCGAAGCTCACGCCGTCGAGCGCTTCGGCGAGCGTGCCCACGATGCGCGCGCTCGCCAGCACGTCGGTCGCGCCGCTCGCCATCGCCACGGCTTCGCCCTGCTGCAGCACGTCGGCAAAACGTGGTGCCACCAGCACCAGGTCGGTGAAGCCCATCACCTTCATCGCCCGCGCGGCCGCGCCCACGTTGCCGGGGTGGCTGGTGCCGATCAGGATGAAGCGCGTGGTGTCGGCAGCGGGCATGGGGCAGCAGGTAAAATGCCGATTATCCGCACCGGGCGCTCGCGCCCTGCTTCACCGGTGCAACGTTCTTTCTT
>JAYVTD010000361.1:0-11578 GCA_043774765.1 Rhizobacter sp.
CTCTGGCTCGGCGAGATGGCCACGCCGAACGGCCCGATGGAATTGCAGCTCAAGGGCGCGGGCCGCACGCCCTACTCGCGCATGGGCGACGGCCGCGCCGTGCTGCGCTCGTCGGTCCGCGAGTTCCTGTGTTCTGAAGCAATGCACGGGCTGGGCATTCCGACCACACGCGCCCTGTGCGTGACCGGCTCGCCGTTGCCGGTGCGGCGCGAGCAGATCGAAACGGCGGCGGTGCTCACCCGTGTGGCGCCGAGCTTCATCCGCTTCGGCCACTTCGAGCACTTCTCGCACCACGACCAGCACGCCGAACTGAAGCTGCTGGTCGACTTCGTGATCGACCACCACTACCCGGCTTGCCGTGACGCCGTGCACCCGGTCGTCGCGTTGCTGGAGCAGGTGACGCGCCGCACTGCCGAGCTGATGGGCGGCTGGCAATCGGTCGGCTTCTGCCACGGCGTGATGAACACCGACAACATGTCGATCCTCGGCCTGACGATCGACTACGGCCCGTTCGGTTTTCTCGACGCCTTCGACCCCGGCCACATCTGCAACCACTCCGACCACCAGGGCCGCTATGCCTGGGCGCGCCAGCCGAACGTCGGCTTCTGGAACCTGCACGCGCTGGCGCAGGCGCTGCTGCCGCTGATCGGCGATTCCGATCTGGCGCTCGCCACGCTCGAAACCTACAAGGCCGCCTATGCGCAGGCGATGCTGCAGCGCTGGTCGGCCAAGCTCGGTCTGCACACCCGCGACGCTGGTGATCAGGCGTTGATCGACGACCTGCTCAAGCGCATGGCCGCCGACAAGGCCGACTTCACGATCAGCTTCCGCCGCATGGCAGCGTTCGACAGCGCAGCCGGCGCGTCGAACGCCACGCTGCGCGACCTGTTCCTCGACCGCGAGGCTTTCGACGCCTGGGGCGCGCGTTACGCCACGCGGCTGCGCGCAGAGGCGAGTATCGACGCCGAACGGGCCTTGCGGATGAACCGCAGCAACCCCAAGTTTGTGCTGCGGAACCATCTGGCCGAAGTGGCCATCCAAAATGCCCAGGCCGGTGACTTCACCGAGGTCGGGCGTTTGCTGAAAATTCTGCAGCGGCCATTCGACGAAGCACCGGCCGGTGCCACGGCAGGCGACGCCGGCTTCCCGCCCGAATGGGCTCAAACCATCGAGGTGTCCTGTTCATCATGAGTGGTATTGACGACAAGGCCTACAGGGTCAAGAAAACCGACGCCGAGTGGCGCGCTCAGCTCGACCCGATGCAATTCGAAGTGGCACGCCATGCCGCCACCGAGCGCCCTTTCAGCGGCAAGTACTGGGATCACTGGAGCGACGGCAACTACAACTGCGTCGGCTGCGGCACGCCGCTGTTCAAGTCCGAGACCAAATTCGACGCCGGCTGCGGCTGGCCAAGCTACTTCGAGCCGGTCAACGGCGAGGTCGTCGAGCGCATCGTCGACAAGACCCTCGGCATGGTGCGCGTGGAAGTGCGCTGCAACAATTGCGGCTCGCACCTTGGCCACGTGTTCGAAGACGGGCCCGAGCCCACCGGCGAGCGCTTCTGCATCAACTCGGCCGCGATAGACTTCGCCCCGAAATAACCTGCAGGGCGCACCAGCGCCGATACTTGCGCTCCACGGATCCTTCATGAAACTGCTGCTCGACTTCTTGCCGCTCGTGCTGTTCTTCGGCACCTTCAAATACGCCGAGGCCCACAAGGACTGGGCCGCCACCTTTGCCTCCGACCACTTCGGTGCGATCGTCTCCGGCGGCGTGGTCGGGTCCGACGAAGCGCCGGTGTTGTTGGCCACGCTGGTCGTGATCGTCGCCACGCTGGCCCAGATCGCGGTGATCTTCGCGCGTGGCAAGAAGCCCGACATGATGCTCTGGATCACCTTCGCGCTGGTGGTGGTGCTGGGCGGGGCCACGGTCTGGTTCCACAACGCGACCTTCATCAAGTGGAAGCCGAGCGTGTTGTATTGGGCGATGGGCCTGACCTTCTGGGTCAGTCAAACGCTGTTCCGCAAGAACCTGCTGCAGTCGCTGATCGGCGACCAGCTCGAGTTGCCGCCTGCGGTTTGGCAACGGCTGAACTTCGCCTGGATCGGTTTCTTCGCGCTGATGGGCCTGCTCAACCTGTACGTGGCCTACAGTTTTTCCACCTCCACCTGGGCCACCTTCAAGGCCTTCGGCACGACGGGCCTGATGCTGGTGTTCATGCTGGCTCAGGGCCTGTACCTGAGCCGCCACATCAAGCCCGAACCCGAGGGCGCCGCCGCGCCCGACCAAGCACCGTGAGGCCTGTTCCATGAGTGTTTCCGCCGCACAGATCGAAGCCGAACTGAGTGCCGCGCTGCAACCAGCGTCGCTTGAGGTTCTGGACGACAGCCACCTGCACGCCGGCCACGCCGGTGCGCGCGAAGGGCGGCACTTCAGCGTGCGAGTGGTCAGCGCGCGCTTCAACGGTTTGTCACGCCTTGCCCGGCACCGCCTCGTATATGATTCTCTGAACTCGCTCATGCAGCGTGGCATCCACGCGCTTGCCATCGACGCCCGCGCCCCGGGCGAGCCCTGATTCACCGCCACCGATTCCGCCCGACCCCTGCCCGTTGGCTCGGCGTCAGTGTGAACCCTCCAGCACCGTTTTGTTCGTTGAAAGGCATTTGCCCATGAAGAAGAGTTTTTCCGCCAGCGCATCACAAGTTCTGCTGCTGTGCGCCACGCTGGCCCTGCCGCTGGTAGCCCAGGCGCAGAACATCGCCATCGTCAACGGCAAGGCCGTGCCCAAGGCGCGTGCCGATGCGTTCATCAAGCAGATCCAGGCCCAGGCCGCGACGCAGAACCAGCAGCTGCCACCCGACCTCGACGTGCGGGTGCGCGACAAGCTCGTGATGGACGAGATCTTCACGCAGGAAGCCGAGAAGCGCGGCCTCGCCGGCTCGGCCGAATACAAGCAGCAGATGGAGCAGGCGCGCCAGACCGTGCTGATGCAGGCGCTGATCGCGGACCAGGCCAAGAAGAACCAGGTGACCGACGCCGAGATCAAGACCGAGTACGAGAAGTTCAAGACTCAGTCGAGCGGCACCGAGTACCGCGCGCGCCACATCCTGGTCGAGAAGGAAGAAGAAGCGACGGCGCTGATCAAGCAGATCAAGGCGGGTGGCAACTTTGAAGACCTGGCCAAGAAGAACTCGAAAGACACCGGCTCGGGCGCCAACGGCGGCGACCTCGATTTCGCGGCACCGGGCGGCTTCGTCCCCGAGTTCTCACAGGCGATGGTCAAGCTCAAGAAGGGCGAGATGACGCAGGAGCCGGTGAAGACGCAGTTCGGCTACCACATCATCAAGCTCGAAGACACGCGCGAAGCCACCTTCCCGCCAATCGAAGAAGTCAAGGCGCAGATCAAGCAGCGCCTGGAGCAGCAGAAGATGACTGCGTTCCGCGACGAGATTCGCGCCAAGGCGAAGACGGACTACAAGTTCACGAACTAGGCGCTTCGCTACTGCTACAAGGGCGCCGCTGGCGCCCTTGTTCTTTTGCTTTTATAAGAACTGCTCTGTGCCCAGGTCGACACGGCCGGCTTCGATGCGAAGCTGGCGGTCGCAGCGCGCCGCGATGCTGCGGTCGTGGGTGACGAGCACGAGAGTCGTGCCGGCTTCGCGGTTCAGGGCGAACATCAGCGCCATCACGGTTTCGCCGGTAGCAAAGTCGAGGCTGCCGGTGGGCTCGTCGGCCAGCAGCACCGCCGGCTGCACGACGAAGGCACGCGCCAGCGCGACGCGCTGCTGTTCGCCGCCCGACAGCACTTTCGGGTAGTGGCGCAGGCGCTCGCCAAGGCCGACCCGCTGCAGCATCTCGGTCGCCATCGCGCGTGCGTCGTTGCGGCCCTGAAGCTCGAGCGGCAGCATCACGTTTTCGAGCGCGTTCAGGTTGCCGAGCAGCTGGAAACTCTGGAACACGAACCCCACCCTGGCTGCACGGACAGCGGCGCGTGCGTCTTCGTCGATCGTGAACAGGTCGGTGCCGGCGAGTTTCACGGTGCCGGTGCTCGGTGTGTCGAGCCCGGCGATGATCGACAGCAGCGTGCTCTTGCCCGAGCCCGAAGCGCCGACGATGGCGGCCGACTGACGCGCTGCGAGGGTGAAATCGATCTCATGGAGAATGGTCAGGGTGCCGGTGGAGTCTTGCACTTGTTTAGTGACACGCTCGACCGCAATGATGGGTTCAGACATGGATGAGGTTCTGTTTTCTTCGAAGTTCGCTACACGGCGCAATGCCACGCGCAGGCAGTGGCTCGCGCACTGTAGCGTGCTTGCCGCAACAGTAAGCCTGGCGCTGCCGCAGCCCTCACGCGCACAGGCGAATGCGGCGGCGGCCACCACGGCAGCAGGCAAGCTGGTGCTCGTGGTGGGTGACAGCCTGTCGGCCGAATACGGCCTGACACGTGGCAGCGGCTGGGTCGCGCTGCTCGAAGCGCGCCTCGCGCAGAAGAAGATCACCGCCCGCGTCGTCAACGCCAGCATCAGTGGCGACACCACCTCGGGCGGCCGCTCGCGTCTGCCGCAGTTGCTGCGCCTGCACCGGCCGGCCGTGGTGGTGCTGGAACTCGGGGGCAACGACGCCTTGCGCGGCCTGCCGCTGAACACCAGCCGCGACAACCTCGCGCAGATGGCGCGCAGTGCCAAGGCCGCAGGAGCAAAGGTGTTGGTGCTGGGCATGCAGGTGCCCCCGAACTACGGGCGCCAGTACAGCGACCAGTTCTTCGCGGTGTTCGGCAACGTCGCCAAGGCCGAAGGCACGGCGCTGGTGCCCTTCATGCTCAAGGGCGTGGCCGATGGCCCGCGGGCCGGCGAGATGTTTCAGCCGGACCGCATTCACCCGAAGGCCGCCGCCCACCCCTTGATCCTCGACAACGTGTGGCCGGCGCTGGAGCCGCTGCTGCGCTAAGTGTGAGACAGCGCGCCGCGGCCTTCGCAGCAGCGGAGCGGTTCAGTCCTTCTTGTCGCCGCGCTCGCGGGCATCGTTGCGCCGCTCTTCACGCCGGTCGTCACGCACCGCTTCGGCACGTGCACGCTGCGGCGGCTCGGGGCGGCGTGCATCCGGCGCCGCCGGCCGCTGCACTTCGGCCGCGGGGCGCGCCGGCACAGGCGCTTCGACGGGCCTGGGCGCCGCCGATGCAGGCTCCGCGCGCTGCGGCGGGCGCGGCGCCATCGCCGGCGCTTCACCACGTTGGGCGGGGCGGCGCTCGGTGGCCGGCGCCTGCTGCTGGACCTGGGGCTGGCCCTGCGGCTGCGCCGGGGGCGGCTGCACCGCCGAGCGGCGTCCCGGCGTGTCGGCCCCCGGCGCCTGACCAGCGGGGCGATCGCCCGCCTCGCGCTGCGAGGCCGGCCGGTTCACCGGCGCCACGGGTTGAGCTTGGCTCACCGGCCTGGCCGGCGCGACGGCGGCCGGCGTTGGCGTCGACGCAGGGGCAGGCGCAGGGATCGGCTCGCGCGCCGGGCCACGCCGGTCGTCGCCCGCACCCGAGGGGCCGGGCCGTCGCCCGGGGGCTTCGGCGCCCGGTAGTGCAGCGGGTGTGGCATTGGCCGGCGGCGTTGCCGGCGTGCCCGCAGTCGGGACCACGGGCGCTGCCGGTGCAAGCGCGCCGGCCGGACGGTTCGGCGCCGCGTCGGGTCGGCCGCCCTCGTCGCGCTGGCCGGACCGGCGATCGTTGCGGTCGCCACCACGCCCGCCCTCCTGCGCCGGAGCACGGCCCGAATCTGCACCGCGCGCCGGGAAGCTTTCACGCGCCGGGCGCGGGTTGCCCGCGACGCCGGGCGGCGGCGCAATCGGTCGGAGGTCGTTGGCCTGTGCCAGCCCGGGGGCCACCGGGGCGGCGATCGGTGCCACCACCAGCGCCTCACCGCGCCGCGGCTCGCGGCTCATGTCACGCACCCAGGGTGTGTTGCGCATCTGTGCGGCGGCGGGGGCGACCGGCTGGCGCGCCGTGAGCACGCTGCCCGGAACAACCGTCAGCGCGTTCGGGAAACTGCGGTTGCCGAAGTCGCGCGGCGCGCGCGGGTTGTTAACGACCGCGTTGATGATGGTGATGCTCGTGACATGCGTGATGTTGATGTTCTGCACGTAACGCGGGCTCACGGGGTAGGCCGGCACGTAGACCTCGCGCGGCGCCAGCGGGAACCAGCCGACCGCCGGGCCGCCGCCGATGTTGATTGACACGCTGACATTCGGCCCGCCCACCCACGCGACCAGCGCTGGGGCATAAACCGGCCGCACCACGCGGGTGCCCGGCGCCCAGCCCCAGCGTTCGCGGTAGTAGACCCAGCGGCCGTAGTGGAACGGCGCGAAGCCCCAGGGCGCGTCGTCGACCCAGGTCCATCCCCAGGGCCGCACATAGGCCCAGTGGCCGGTGCTGTACGGAGCCCAGCCGACAGCCACGCCACGCGGGATCCACAGCGCGCCGTATTCGGTGTTCTGGTTCCAGCTGCCGTAACGGTCGAGCTCCTCCACGCCGGTCATCTCGGCCGAAACGTAACGTGGCGCGACCACGCGGTCGGCAGCGCGATCACGCTCGCCGTTCCAGCCGGCGAAGTCGTCGCTGACGGGCGAGCTGAGGCTGTACTGCGCGGCGTTGCCCGAATCGAGCCAGAACTCTGCACGCTGGCCCGCGGTGACGGTCAGCGCGCTGTTCGGCCCTTCGTAGACGGCCTCGCCGGTGTAGACCGTCAGGTGGCTGGCGGGCCGGTCGCGGTCGATGCGGTAGCGGCCGGCGCGCTGCAACACGAAGCGGCCTTCTTCGGTCTGGATATCGACCTCGCCGGCGTCGGTCAGGTTGCGAACGCGGGCGGTCATGCTGCCGCCATGAAGCTGCAATGAGATGCTGTTGTCGTCGAGCTGCACGACTTCGAGTTCGGAAGAGGCGTCGAGCCGCAGGATGGTCGAGCCCACCTGCAGCTCGGCACGAGCGCCGGGGTCGGTGGCCAGGCGGTCACCGCTGGTCAGCGGCCGGTTGCGCTTGGCGGCGACCCATTCGGCCGTGTCGGGGCTGTAGAGCCAGACCTGGCCGTTCAGGTTGGCCAGACGGGCCACGCGGCCGGGCGGGTCGGCCTCGGGCGCGGTTTGGGCGCTGGCGTTGAAAGCGGCTGCCAAGCTGGCGGCGGCGATGAGCAAGGATGCCATCAGGCCGAAAAATCGTGGCGGTTTGAACGTCATGGTGCTGAACTCCTGTGAGGCGCGGCTCGCGCTCTGCTTCTGCAAGACCGCCTCGCGGCAGCATGCTGCCCTGCTTCAACGCCCCTGCCGATCATCCGGCCGACCCGAACGGCGTAGGAAAAACGCTCGTTTACACATCAGCAATGTGCTGCTCAGTCGTCGTTGCCGGCATCGAGCCCGGGAAAGAGCACGCTCGTGAAGCCGAAGCGGCTGAAATCACGGATGCGCATCGGGTAGAGCTTGCCGACCAGATGATCGCACTCATGCTGCACCACGCGGGCGTGAAAGCCCTCGGCTTCGCGCTCGACGGACAAGCCCTGCGGGTCGAAGCCGGTGTAGCGGATGCGCGTAAACCGTGGCACGACGCCGCGCAGGCCGGGCACCGACAGGCAGCCTTCCCAACCCTCTATTTCGTCGTTGCCCAGCGGCGTGATCACCGGGTTGATCAGAACGGTCTCGGGCACCGGCGGCGCGTCAGGGTAACGGGTGTTCTGCTTGAAGCCGAAGATCACCAGCGCCAGGTCGACACCGATCTGCGGCGCGGCCAGGCCAGCACCGTCGACGGCGTGCATGGTCTCGAACAGGTCGTCGACCAGGGCGTGCAACTCCGGCGTATTGAACGCGCGCACCGGCTGAGCGACGCGCAGCAGGCGCGGGTCGCCCATTCTGAGAATTTCTCGAACCGTCATGTGGCCAACGCCGCAAATGTCTTGATGACTTCAGGTGGGGCCTGCACCAACTCGATCAACACCCCTTCGCCGCCGACCGGGAACTGGTCGTTGCTCTTCGGGTGCACGAAGCAGATGTCGAAACCCGCCGCGCCCTTGCGAATGCCGCCGGGCGCGAATCGCACGCCGTTGGCGCCCAGCCATTCGACCGCGGCGGCCAAGTCGTCGATCCACAAACCGATGTGGTTCAGCGGCGTGGTGTGCACTGCGGGTTTGCCGTTCGGGTCGATCGGCTCCATCAGGTCGACCTCGACCTTGAATGCACCGGCGCCCATCGCGCAGATGTCTTCATCGACGTTCTCGCGCTCGGAACGGAAGTTGCCGGTGACCTCGAGCCCGAACTTCTCGACCCACAGCGTGCGCAGCCGCGCCTTGCTCGGCCCGCCGATCGCCACCTGCTGAATGCCCAATACCTTGAACGGTCTTGCAGTCATCACCATCACCTCAGCGGAATTCCATGATCACCTGATCGACCGACAGGCTCTCGCCCTTCGCAGCCTTGACACTGGCGACGACGCAGTCTTGGGTGGCGACGAGGATGTTCTCCATCTTCATCGCCTCGATCACCGCGAGCTTTTCGCCGGCCCGCACCGTTTGCCCCGGCTGCGCCGCCACGTCGACGAGCAGGCCCGGCATCGGCGAGATCAGGAACTTCGAGAGGTCGGGCGGCGCCTTGAACGGCATCAGCGCGTTCAGCTCGGCCGCACGTGGCGACAGCACCCGCACCTCGACCTGCGCGCCTTGGTGCGTGACGCGGTAGGCGAGCGTCAGCCGCTCGACCTGCGCGCAAAAGAGTGTGCCGCCCACGAAGCCGTGCACCGCGACCTCGCGCAACGCGCCGGTGAAACGGATCGGGTAGGTGCGGCCGGCGACCGTCACCTGGAACACGTCGCCCTCGACCTGCACCCTGGTTCCCGTCTCGTGGCGTGTGCCGTCCGCATCGGTCTGCACCACGACGAAGTCTTCACCGACCTGCAACTCATGCCCCGGCAGTTGGCCGCTGATGCCGGCCGAGCGCGCGAGTAGACGGCGGTTCGTCGCCACCGCGAGCGCCAACAGGAAGGCCGGATCGTCGTGTTTCACCGAAGCGCGCGTGAAGCCCTTCGGGTATTGCTCGGCGATGAAGCCGGTGTTGAAGTCGCCCGACGCGAACTTCGGGTGCGCGAGCAGCGCCGCCTGGAACGGGATGTTGCTCGAGATGCCCTTTATCACGAAGGCGTCGAGCGCGTCGCGCATCTTCCGAATAGCTTGCGCGCGGTCGGCGCCGTGCACGATCAGCTTGCAGATCATCGAGTCGTAATACATCGGGATCTCGCCGCCTTCGTAGACACCGGTGTCGACGCGCACGCCACCGTCGGGCGGCACCGGCAGCGAAGCGTGCATCGTCGGCACGGGCGGCTCGAACGCGACCAGCCTGCCCGTGCTCGGCAGGAAGCCGCGCAGCGGGTCTTCGGCATTGATACGGCACTCGATCGCCCAGCCCTTGCGCGGGATCTGCTCCTGCGTGAACGCCAGCGGCTCACCCGCCGCCACGCGGATCATCTGCTCCACCAGATCCAGCCCGGTGATGCTTTCCGTCACCGGGTGCTCGACCTGGAGCCGTGTGTTCATCTCGAGGAAGTAGAAGCTCTTGTCCTTGCCGACCACGAACTCGACCGTGCCGGCCGACTGGTAGTTCACCGCCTTGGCCAATGCCACGGCCTGCTCGCCCATCGCCTTGCGCGTGGCATCGTCGAGGAACGGGCTCGGTGCTTCTTCGATCACCTTCTGGTGGCGGCGCTGGATCGAACACTCGCGTTCCCACAGGTAGACGCAGTGGCCGTGCCCGTCGCCGAGCAGCTGGATCTCGATGTGGCGCGGCTCCTCGACGAACTTCTCGATGAACACGCGGTCGTCGCCGAAACTGTTGCGCGCTTCGTTGCGGCACGAGGTGAAACCTTCGAAGGTTTCCTTGTCGTTGAACGCCACACGCAGGCCCTTGCCGCCGCCGCCGGCCGAGGCCTTGATCATCACCGGGTAGCCGATGCCCTTCGCGATCTCGACCGCGTGCTCTGCCGTGTCGATGGCCGCGTTGTAGCCCGGGATCGTATTGACCCTGGCCGCCGCGGCCAGCTTCTTCGACTCGATCTTGTCGCCCATCGCCGCGATCGAGGCGTGCTTCGGCCCGATGAAGACGATGCCCTCTTCTTCCACACGCCGCGAGAACTCGGCGTTTTCGCTCAGGAAACCGTAACCCGGGTGCACGGCCTGCGCGCCGGTCTGTTTGCAGGCTGCGATGATCTTGTCCATCACCAGGTACGACTCGCGGCTCGGTGCCGGGCCGATGAAGACGGCCTCGTCGGCCAGCTCCACATGCAGCGCATCGCGGTCGGCTTCGGAATAGACCGCCACCGTCTTGATGCCCATCTTCGTCGCCGTCTTGATGACCCGGCAGGCAATCTCGCCGCGGTTTGCGATCAGGATCTTGGTAAACATGTTCTGGTTCTCCTGAGCCATCACAAAGGGATGTTGCCGTGCTTGCGCCACGGGTCGTCGACCTTCTTGTCGCGCAGCATCACCAGCGAGCGGCAGATGCGCTTGCGCGTTTCGTGCGGCTGGATCACGTCGTCGATGTAGCCGCGCGCGCTGGCCACGAACGGGTTGGCGAACTTGGCCTTGTATTCCGCTTCGCGCGCCGCCAGTTTGCCCGGGTCGCCCTTCTCTTCGCGGAAGATGATCTCGACCGCACCCTTGGCTCCCATCACCGCGATCTCGGCGTTCGGCCAGGCAAAGTTGACGTCACCCCGCAGGTGCTTGGAGCTCATCACGTCGTACGCGCCACCGTAGGCCTTGCGCGTGATCACAGTGATCTTCGGCACCGTGCACTCGGCGTAGGCATAGAGCAGCTTGGCGCCGTGCTTGATGATGCCGCCGTATTCCTGTGCCGTGCCGGGCATGAAGCCGGGCACGTCGACGAAGGTCAATACCGGGATGTTGAAGGCGTCGCAAAAACGCACGAAGCGCGCCGCCTTGATGCTGCTCTTGATGTCGAGGCAGCCCGCCAGCACCAGCGGCTGGTTCGCGACGATGCCGACCGCCTGCCCGTCCATGCGGCCGAAGCCGATCACGATGTTCTTTGCATAGTCGGGTTGCAGCTCGAAGAAGTCGCCGTCGTCGACGGTCTTCACGATCAGCTCCTTCATGTCGTAGGGCTTGTTCGGGTTGTCGGGCACCAGCGTGTCAAGCGACAGGTCGCTGCGATCGGCCGGGTCGCTCGACGGGCGCACCGGCGCTTTTTCGCGGTTGTTCAGCGGCAGGTAGTTGAAGAAGCGGCGCAGCATCGCCAGCGCGTCGACGTCGTTTTCGAAGGCCAGGTCGGCCACACCGCTCTTGGTGGTGTGCGCCGAAGCGCCGCCCAGGTCTTCGGCCGTCACTTCTTCGTGCGTGACCGTCTTTACCACTTCGGGGCCGGTGACGAACATGTAGCTGCTGTCTTTCACCATGAAGATGAAGTCGGTCATCGCCGGCGAGTACACCGCACCGCCGGCGCACGGGCCCATGATCATGCTGATCTGCGGCACCACGCCCGAGGCCATCACGTTGCGCTGGAACACCTCGGCATAACCACCGAGCGAGGCCACGCCTTCCTGGATGCGCGC
>JAYVTD010000362.1:0-4512 GCA_043774765.1 Rhizobacter sp.
GCGATCGCCGAAGCCGCCAAGGCGGTGCAGCGTGGCGAGGTCGACGTGGCCATCGCCGGGGGCAGCGAAGCGCTGATCGTGCCCGGGGTCGTGCTCGCCTGGCAGGCGATGCAGACGCTGGCGAGTTTCCAGCCCGGTGAAGAAGCCACTTCGGTGCGGCCTTTCGCCGCCGACCGCAGCGGTTTCGCGCTCGGCGAAGGCGCGGCCTTCATCGTGATCGAATCGGCCGAACGCGCGGCCCGGCGCGGCGCGCGGGTGCACGCCCGGCTCGCCGGCTGGGGCCTGAGCTGCGACGCCACCCACCTGACAAAACCCGACGCACCCGGCCAGGCGCGTGCCTTGCGCAGCGCCTTGCGCATGGCCGGCCTGCAGCCGCGCGACATCGGCTACTGCAACGCCCACGGCACGGCCACGCGCATCGGCGACGTGGTCGAACGCAACGCGCTGGCCGAGGTCTGGGGCGGCGCGCTCGAGCAGCTGCGGGTCAGCTCCACCAAGGCGTTGCACGGCCACCTGCTGGGCGCCGGCGGGGCGCTCGAAGCGGTGATTACCGTGCTGGCGCTGCAACGCCGCGAACTGCCGCCGAACGCGCACTGCAGCAGCATCGATCCGGCCTGCAGCCTGAACCTGGTGCTGCAGGCCGGCGCCAGCGCGCCGCAGCTCGAAGCCGCGATCAGCAATTCCTTCGCCTTCGGCGGCACGAACTCGGTCTTGCTCTTCACCCACGCCTGAGGCACGCGGCGACGCGTCAGCGCTGGATCCGCGTCGACAGCACGATCGCCGAGGTCGTGCGCTCCACGCCGTCGAGGCTGCCGATGCGGTCGATCAGCGCGTCGAGCTCGCCGATCGACGCCGCCGCCACGATCGCGATCAGGTCGAACGGGCCGCTGACCGAATGCAGCACACGCACTTCGGCGATCTTGCGCAAGGCCACCTCGATCGCGCCGCTGCGCTTGGGCGCGAGCGTGATCAGCACGTGGGCGCGCACCAGGCCGGCTTCGAGCTCATCCGGCACGGTGATCGTGAAACCCGAGATCACCCGCTGGCGCTGCAGCCGCTCCATGCGGCTTTGCACTGTCGTGCGCGACAGGTTCAGCTTGCGTGCCAGCTCGGCGGTGGGCGCGCGCGCGTCGTCGCGCAGCAGCGCGAGCAAGGCGCGGTCGGTCGGGTCGAGGGTCAGGCTGGTCATATCGACGGCAGGTTACTGCAATATGCTGAAGTATGGACTTCGTTTCGTCGTTCATCCAGATGCGATCTGCAATCGTGCAGTCGAAAATCGGCTGCATTCGGCACCCCGCCGGCTCTGGAGCGCATCATGAAGAACATCCTCGTCATCGGTGGCGGCAAGATCGGCTCGGTGGTCGCCGAGCTGCTCGTGGATACGCCCGAAGCCGGCGGTTACCGCGTCACCGTGGCCGACCATTCCGCTGCCACGCTCGCCCGCCTCGATGCCGACCCGCAGCGCTCACCACGCCTGAGCACCCTGCTGCTCGACGTGACCGACCCGGCGCAATTGAGTCATGCGCTGCAAGGCCAGTTCGCCGTGCTCAGCGCCGCGCCCTACCACCTGACGCTGCACGTGGCCCAGGCCGCGAAGGCAGCCAGCGTGCACTACCTCGACCTGACCGAAGACGTGGCCAGCACGCGCGCGATCCGCGCGCTTGCGGCCGATGCGACCACCACCTTCATTCCGCAGTGTGGCCTGGCACCGGGTTTCATCTCGATCGTGGCCGCCGATCTGGCGCGCCAGTTCGACTCGCTCGACTCGGTGCGCATGCGTGTCGGCGCGCTGCCGGCCTACCCGAGCAACGCGCTGAACTACAACCTGACCTGGAGCACGGAAGGCGTAATCAACGAGTACTGCGAGCCCTGCGAAGCGATCGTCGACGGTCAGGTGCGCGAAGTGCCGGCGCTTGAGGAACGCGAAGAGTTCTCGCTCGACGGCGTGTTGTACGAAGCCTTCAACACCTCGGGCGGCCTGGGCACGCTGTGCGAAACGCTCGCGGGCAAGGTGCGCACGCTGAACTACCGCACGATCCGCTACCCCGGCCACGCCGCAATCATGAAAGCGCTGCTGCACGACCTGCGCCTGAAAGACCGGCGCGACGTGCTGAAGGACATTCTGGAAAAGTCTCTGCCTGCGACGATGCAAGACGTGGTCATCGTGTTCGTGACCGTCGCCGGCCAACGCGATGGCCGGCTGCAGCAAGACACCTACGCCCGCAAGATCTACAGCCACGTGCTGGCCGGCAAGATGCACAGCGCGATCCAGATCACGACCGCGTCGAGCCTGTGCGCGATGCTCGACCTGCTGGCTGCCGGCGAGCTGCCGCAGCGTGGTTTCGTGCGCCAGGAAGAGGTGCCACTGGCGGCCTTTGTCGCCAACCGCTTCGGCCGGGTCTACGCCGCCGAAGCGCAGGCGCACGCGGCCTGAGCAGGCTGCATCACACCGGCCAGCGCACCAGCGCTGACGCGAGGCAAGGTCCTGCACAGGCGGCGGCCACTAAACTGCGGCCTCGATCCTCGCGCCGGAACAACCATGTCCTACGACTACAGCTCAGAGTCCAAACTGCTCGAGTTGCCCAACCCCTACCAGTTGCAGAACCGGCTGCTCTGGCTGTGTGCCGCACTGCTGATTCTTGCTGGCGTGACGAGCCTGTTCTGGGCCCGCGCCGCGATCCAGGACAACGCGCTGCGCCTCGTGGCGGCGCCGCTGCTCGCCGGCCTCGTGATGGTGGCCGCCGGCCTGGTCGCCGCGGCCACCGCGGCGCGCCGGCTGCGCTTCTTCTTCGGCCGCGGCCGGCCGGCGTCGCTCGCCCCCGAGATCCCGGTCGGCGCCACCGGCGGCTCGCCCGCGGCCGACCACATCAAGGAGCTGCTGCGCCAGGGTGGCCTGACCTACCCCGAACCGCAGGGCGCGATCGAAGGACTGCTGTACCACTGGGCGCCGCGCCTGATCACGGCACCGAACGAAGTGCAATCTCTGGCACGGCGCTACGTGTTCAACCTGGCCGCTTTCGCGGCCACGCTGCTGAGCTTCGTGTTTTCGTGGCTGGTGTTCGGCAATGACGCCACGCGGCCGTGGATCGGCATGCTGTACTTCGCCTTCGGCGTGTACTTCCTGCTCAAGCCGCTGCTCTCGCAAGGCCGCGCGCGGCTCACCACCGCGTCGCTGGTCGGGCTGATCGCCGCGGCGATCCTGGCGCCGGTGGCGATCGGCCTCATCGGGGCCAAGCTGCCTTCGCTGCACGGTTTTTCGCTCAACGTGCAGACTTTCGTGATGCTCGGCGCGGCCTTGCTCGCGTGCGCGCTGGCGGTCGCGGCCGTGCTGGCACAAGTCGACAACGCACCGCAGACCCGCGCCAGCGTCGAGCAGAACCGGCTGTCGATGAACGCCCCGCCCGGCAGCCTGATGGACGAGCTCGACCGCACGATGCAGGCGACCTGGACCGAGCGTATTCCGAACCGGCGCTACGCCCGCATCGACCCGGTCACGCAGGCCGCCACGCCGAGCGGCAGCTTCGCCGGCGAATTGTTCGAAGAGACCCAACCGCTGCCCGTGGCCGGCACCAAGGCCCCGGCTTTCGCCGCGGCAATCGCCGAGCCGCGCCACCGCGCGCTGCTGCTGCTCGACCTGTACGCCACGCTGCTGGTGGTCACGGCGATCGGCATGGCGCTCGTGTTCGTGCGCGAGTTCGATGCGTCGGCGCCGTGGCAGCAGAACCGCTATTCGCTGGTCGGCACCTCGGCCATCCTGTCGTTCGTCGCGGCCTACTGTTTCCAGGCCTCGGCGCGTTTGTGGGGCCGCTTCAACTTCGAGTCGGTATTGACCTGGGTCGAGATGGTCGGCAGTTACCAGACCTCGCGCATCGGCACCGGCAACAACTTCACGAGCCGTTTGAACACCGAGAACGACGTGGTGCGCACCGAAGCGATGACGCTGCGGGTCTGGCGCGCGCGTATCGAGTCGGTGGTGTTCGGCAAGGACGACGCCCGCCAGGTCACCGCGATGTTCTCGACCGAAGAAGACGCCAGGGCGCTGGCCGCCGACCTGATGCATTTCGCGCGCAGCCAGAGCGTCTTGGTCGCGCCTTTCAGCGGCGAAGACCAGACCCGGATCGCGGCGCTCAACGCGGGTGAACAGGCCATGCTGCCGGCCGGCCAGGCCGCTTCGGCAGCTCAGGTGCAGCACCACCTGCACACCGCCGCGGCGCTGGCAACGTCGGCGGCCACGGTCGCGAAACGCTTCTGCAGCGCCTGCGGCACCGAAGCCGCACCGGGGGCGCGCTTCTGCTCGAACTGCGCTGCGGCGCTGGGCTGACGCGCCGGCGAATCAGAGCACCACGAGGTGCGCCAGGTTCGCGCCGCGCACCACGAGCATCGGCATGTTCGCGTCGAAGGTGACGAAGCGCAGATCGTGCCAGACCGCCAAGCCGAGCAAGTAGGCGTCGGTCACCTGGCGGTGGCCGAGCAGCTGGTTGGCGTCGAAGTGTTGTTCGTCGAGCAGGCTCA
>JAYVTD010000363.1:0-2053 GCA_043774765.1 Rhizobacter sp.
GGGCGAGAATCCAGGGATGATCCTTTTCCGTCCCGCGACTCCACGGTCAGACCATGACCTGCTCGAACGACTGCGCGCGACCACGCTGCTGCTCGAACAGATCGCTGCAGACTTCAGCGTCGTCGACGCCTTGCCAACTCTCGAGCGTGAACGCCTGTTCCAGGCCATTGCGCGCATTCATCACCCCGACCACCGCGAGCGCCGCCAGATGCGCCGGGCCGCCGCGCGTGAACGCCGCGCCACGCACACCCGCGAGAGTGACGCGGTGTTGCACGAGACCGGCATTCGCGCGCTGCGACGCAAACCGGTCTTCACGGCGCCTGCGTTCTTTCCGCCGCTCGGCTTCTCGGCCCAAGACGTCGGCAAGCTCGAAGACGGCGGCAGCGGCCACGAAGGGCCGCGCACCGAGCCGAAACACTGCTACGTCTGCAAAGAGAAGTACCAGCTCATCCACCACTTCTACGACCAGCTTTGCCCGGCCTGTGCACAGATCAACTTCAGCAAACGCACCGAACTGGCCGACCTGCGCGGGCGCGTTGCTTTGCTCACCGGCGGACGCGTGAAGATCGGTTACCAGACGGGTCTGAAGCTGCTGCGTGCCGGCGCGCACCTGATCGTCACCACCCGTTTCCCGCGTGACTCGGCGGCGCGTTATGCGCAAGAGGCCGACTTTGCCGAATGGGGCCACCGCCTCGAGATCTTCGGCCTGGACCTGCGCCACACCCCCAGCGTGGAAGCCTTCTGCCACGAACTGCTGAGCACGCGCGAACGCCTCGACTTCATCGTCAACAACGCCTGCCAGACCGTGCGGCGCCCGCCGGGCTTCTACGCTCACATGATGGCCGGCGAAACCGAAGCCTTGCAGCACGCGCCGGCTGCGGTTCGCCAACTGATCGGCACTTACGAGGGGCTGCGCAGCAGCAACATCCTGCCAGAGACGCATGGGGCCAACGGCGCCACGGCACTCACTGCCGTGCTGCCGACCCTCACCCGCGCCGCAGAGCTGTCGCAGATACCGCTGTTGCCCGAAGAGCTTCTGGCGCAACAGCATCTGTTTCCCGAAGGCCGGCTCGACCAGGACTTGCAGCAGGTCGACCTGCGCGGGCGCAACTCCTGGCGCATGCTCATGGACGAAGTGCCGGCTGTCGAGTTGCTCGAAGTGCAGCTGGTCAACGCCATCGCCCCCTTCATCATCAATGCGCGGCTCAAGGCGCTGATGCTGCGCACGCCGGGGCAAGACAAGCACATCGTCAATGTCTCTGCCGTGGAAGGCCAGTTCTACCGCAGCTTCAAGACCACGCGCCACCCGCACACCAACATGGCCAAGGCCGCGCTCAACATGATGACGCGCACGGCAGCGGCCGACTACCACGGCGACGGCATTCACATGAACAGCGTCGACACCGGCTGGGTCACCGACGAAGACCCCGTCGACATCGCCGCGCGCAAGACCGCCGAACACCGCTTTCACCCACCGCTCGACATCATCGACGGCGCGGCGCGCATCCTCGACCCCATCATCAACGGCATCAACACCGGCGAGCATGTGTGGGGGCAGTTCCTGAAAGACTACCGGACCACGCCTTGGTAGTTCCCGGCTTTCTCGGCACGGTGTCCCGCAGCCCCTACCCGATCGGCCAACCCGGCACCCCTTGGGGCGCTGCGGACAAGGCCGCCTGGCTCGGTCGGCAGCGCGTGCAGCGAAGTTACGCGGACGAGGTGCTCGCGCCGCTGCGCGCTCACCTGCCCGCGCAGGCCGAGCTGTTCCAGTACGGGCTGCTCGACTACACCCGTTTCGGATTCGGCAGCTACCCGCTCTGCGCGGTGCGCAGCCGCCGGTGGGAACCGAGCCGCCCTGTGGTGCTGGTCACCGGCGGCGTGCACGGCTACGAGACCAGTGGCGTGCAAGGTGCGCTGCGCTGGATTGCGGAGCATTTGAGCGCGCAGGCCGAGGCCGTCAACCTGCTGGTGCTGCCGTGTGTCAGCCCCTGGGCTTATGAAACCGTGAACCGCTGGAACCCCGAGGCGCTCGACCCGAACCGGCAGTTCAGGC
>JAYVTD010000364.1:0-2041 GCA_043774765.1 Rhizobacter sp.
GCGAGCTCGGCCTCGAAGTTCTGGAAGCACAGGTCGACGTTCAGGCTGCGCGCGTACTCGCGCAGGATCTCGCGCGCCGGGTCGAGCCACTCGGGCGCCTCGGCGCAGACCAGCGTGATCTCGGGGCCGCTCATCAAACGGTCAGCTCCCGAGGTTGACGATCCAGGCCACCAGCGCCGCGCAGGCGCCGAGCAGCACCAGTGCCAGCGTGCGCGACGCGCCGGTGTCGACGGAAGCCGGCACGTCGGGCGCGAGCGCCTTGTCGCCGACCAGCATCGGCCGCACCAGGTTCTGCTTCTTTCTGAAGAAGTAAAACAGGATCGCACCGATGTGCAGCAGCACCAGCGTGATGATCAGCCACTGCCCGAAGCTGTTGTGCCACGAGGTGAGCTGCAAACTGGTCGCGCCCGACACGAACTTGATCAGCGGCCCGGTGTTCGAGATCTCGTCGTCGGCGAACAGCCCGGTGCCGATCTGCGCCGCCAGCAGCGCGAGCAGGCCAAACACCGAAAACGCCCCCAGCGGGTTGTGCCCGACCTCGTGGTGTTCGTCGGCACGGCTCTGCCCGCGCAGGTAACGCAGTGTGGTGGCCGGTGCGTAGATGAAACTCGCAAAGCGCGACCAACGCCCGCCGACCAGGCCCCACAGAACGCGAAACGCCAGCAGCGTAAACACCACGTAGCCGAACCGGAAGTGCCAGAGCATCGCGTTGCCGCCGATCTTGGCGCTGACCACCGAGCCGATCACACAGGCCGCCAGGGCCCAATGGAAAGCGCGGGTCGGCAGGTCCCACACACGAACGGGGGTCGGCTGCGGCTGGATCACTGCGCTCATGTCGCGAGGCGCCGGGCGGGCGGCACCGAGTTTTGATACCCGCAAAGATAACCGCAAGCGGGCCTGTCGTTGCGCGGCGCCCGGATATTTAGGCCGGGCGGGAATAAGCGGCCGCTTCGTTGCGTAAACTTGACGGCGCTCGCTCGTGGCCCCGGTCTCCGAGTGGACCCTCCCAGCCCTGTCAAAACCGCTCACGCCAGGAGATACCCAATGAAACGTCTGTTCCCTTCGATGCTGATGGCCGCCGCTGCGCTGGCCGGCTTTGCCACCGCGCTGCCCGCCGCAGCGCAGTTCGCCAAGCCCGAAGACGCCATCAAGTACCGCAAGGCGGGGATGACCCTGCAGGCCGCGCACTTCGGCCGCGTCGCGGGAATGGCGAGCGGCAAGATTCCGTTCGACGCCAAGGCAGCCGCTGACAACGCCGAGATCGCCAACATGCTCTCGAAGCTGCCGTTCGCCGGCTTCGTCGATGGCACCGACAAGGGCGACACCAAGGCCGAACCGAAGATCTGGACCGAGCGCGACAAGTTCAACGCCGCAGCCACCAAGATGCAGGAAGAGATGGCCAAGCTCAACGTCGCTGCCAAGGCCGGCAACCTCGATGCGATCAAGGCCGCGGTGGGTGAGACCGGCAAGGCCTGCAAGGCCTGCCACGACACTTACCGCAAGGAATAAACACCGCTGACCGAGGCTGAGCCCGTCCCGGGTTCAGCCCGCGCCCAGCACCTGGGCGAACAAGACGCTGTCGACATTGCCGCCGGTCAGTGGCAGGCCGACGCATCGCCCTGCCCACTTCTCACGCTGCAGCAAGGCGGCGGCGAGCGCCGCAGCGCCCGCGCCTTCGGCCACGTTGTGGGTGTCGGCAAAAAGGGCACGCATTGCGCTGGCAACCTGATCGTCGGTGACGGCGATCACGTCGTCGACCTCGCGCCGGATCACCGCCAGCGCCTGTGAGTCGGGCACACGACAGGCCATGCCGTCGGCCAGCAGCGTCGTGACCGGCGCTTCGATCACCCGCCCTTCGCGAAACGACTGCTGGTAAGCCGTGGCGTGCGCCGACACCACGCCGACGATGCGGGTGGCCACGCCGGTGTGGGCACGCGCGGCAGCGCAGGCACAGATGCCTGAGCCCTGCCCGATCGGCACGAAGACGACTTCGGGCTGCACCGCCTCGAAAAATTCGAGCCAGTAGCTCGCCACGCCGCGC
>JAYVTD010000365.1:0-2454 GCA_043774765.1 Rhizobacter sp.
GAACTGCCCGGGCATGGCCCAAAGCAGGAAGATCGTCATCGTGAAATAGCGCAGGAACTTGCCGACGGCCATGTAGAGCACACAGGGCCAGAACGGCAGCTTGAGCCAGCCCGCCACCGCGCACAGCGGGTCGCCGACGACGGGCAGCCACGACAGCAGGCAGCCCTTCGCGCCGAACTTCGTCAGCCAGCGCAAGGCGCGCGGATCGGGCGGCTTCTTGTGCCGCACGCGTTCGTAGGCACGTTCGGCGCCATAGCCCATCCACCAGGTGACGGCACCTCCGGCGGTGTTGCCGGCGGTGGCCACGAGGATCGCCGGCCAGAACATCGACGGGTTCAGCTTGACCAGACCGAACACCACCGGCTCCGAGCCCAGCGGCAGCAGCGTGGCCGAGACGAACGAGACGACGGCCACCGTGCTCAAGCCGAACTTGGGCAAGGCCAGCAACGCCAGAATCGAGTCGAACCATGCTTCCATCGCAGCTGATTATCGGCAGCGCGCGGGTCGCCATGGATGCGCCTCGGCGCTGCAGGGTGGCCGCTATACTCCTGCCTCCTTTTTCAGCAGCGCTTCCCCCCTCATTTCCATGTCGGCCTTCACGCCACCCACCATTCCGGCTGCGCTGCACATCGGCCACATCGCGCTCGCGAACCGCCTGTTCGCAGCGCCGATGGCGGGCGTGACCGACCGGCCGTTCCGCCAGCTCTGCAAGCGGCTCGGTGCGGGTTACGCGGTCAGCGAGATGGTGACCTCGCGCAAGGATCTGTGGAACAGCCTGAAGACCAGCCGGCGTGCCAACCACGACGGCGAAGTGGCGCCGATCTCGGTGCAGATCGCCGGCACCGACGCGGCCATGATGGCCGAGGCCGCGGCCTACAACATCGAGCGCGGCGCGCAGATCATCGACATCAACATGGGTTGCCCGGCCAAGAAGGTATGCAACAAGTGGGCCGGCTCGGCGCTGATGCAGGACGAGCCTTTGGCGCTTTCCATCATCGAAGCGGTGGTCGCCGCGTGTGCGCCCCACAACGTGCCGGTGACATTAAAGATGCGCACCGGCTGGTGCGATGCCGAACGCAACGCGGTACGCATCGCCCGCGCGGCCGAAGGCGCCGGCGTGGCGATGGTCGCGGTGCACGGTCGCACCCGCGAGCAGGGCTACAAGGGCCATGCCGAGTACGCGACCGCGGCCGCGGTGAAAGCGGCGCTGCGCATCCCGGTCGTTGCCAACGGCGACATCGACTCGCCACAGAAGGCGCGCGACGTGCTCGCAGCGACCGGCGCCGACGCGATCATGATCGGTCGTGCGGCCCAGGGCCGGCCGTGGATCTTTCGCGAGATCGCACACTTCCTCGCGACCGGCGAACTGCTCGCGGCACCGAGCACGCAGCAGGCCAAACGCTGGCTGCTCGAACACCTCGACGACCACTACGGGCTGTACGGCGAATACGCCGGCGTGCGCACCGCGCGCAAGCACATCGGCTGGGCGGTGCGTGCGCTGCCCGGCGGCGAAGTTTTTCGCGCGCAGATGAATCTGCTGGAGAGTTGCGAAACCCAGGTGCAGGCGGTGACCGACTGGTTCGACCGCCTGGCCGAGCACCACCTGCTGCTGCCCGCACCTACCGTGGCTGCCAACGACACGTTCATCGAACAGCAAGCATGAGTGCCAAACCCAAACACATCGAAGAGTGCGTGCGCGACAACCTGGAGGCCTACTTCAAAGACCTGCGCGGCGTGGAGCCGGCGGCCATGTACGAGATGATCCTCGGCGTCATCGAGAAACCGTTGCTCGACGTGGTGATGAAACACGCCGAAGGCAACCAGAGCCGCGCAGCCGATTGGCTGGGCATCAACCGCAACACGCTGCGCCGCAAACTGCTCGACCACAAGCTGATCAAATGACCACCGGACTCACCGCCCTGCTCTCGGTTTCCGACAAGACCGGCATCCTCGAATTCGCCCGCGTATTGAACGCACTCGGGGTACGCCTGCTCTCGACCGGCGGCACCGCGAAGCTGCTCGCCGACGCCGGCTTGCCCGTCACCGAAGTGGCCGAGCACACCGGCTTTCCCGAGATGCTCGACGGCCGCGTGAAAACGCTGCACCCGAAGATCCACGGCGGCCTGCTGGCGCGGCGCGACTTGCCCGAGCACATGGCGGCGCTGAAGGCCCACGCCATAGCCACGATCGACCTGTTGATCGTGAACCTCTACCCGTTCGAGGCGACCGTTGCCAAACCCGGCTGCACGCTCGAAGACGCGATCGAGAACATCGACATCGGCGGCCCGGCGATGGTGCGCTCGGCGGCGAAGAACTGGAACGACGTGGCGGTGTTGACCGACGCTTCTCAGTACGCGCAGGTGCTGGCCGAACTGAAAGCGAACGGCAGCGTTAGCCGCCAAACCAAGTTCGCGCTCGCGGTGGCCGCGTTCAACCGCATCTCGAACTACGACG
>JAYVTD010000366.1:0-3606 GCA_043774765.1 Rhizobacter sp.
AAGGGTCGGCGGCAAGGGTCTCAGCACCGGAGAACAGCGCCAGCACGGTGACAAGAAGGGATCGAATGGCGGCGTGAAAAACGGGCATGGCGCGCAGGATAGCTGCGCGCTCGTTTTCATGGAGCTTGCAGGCGCCTTACAGCCGCACGAAGAGCTGTCGGATCGTTCGGTGGGCAGAGACGCGCGGGTTTCCTCGTATAATTCCAAGGCTTTGCTGCACCCCGCTCGCCTCTGAACCATGCCTATCTCCCATGCCCGTGCAAATGTCGGTGCCGGCATGTTTGACGACGAACAGGAGACGGTGCCCTTCAAGGCACTGAGCGCCGCAGAAGCACAGGATTTGCGAAAGAAAGACCCGTCGATTTCGCCATGGCGGGTGGTGGTCGCGCAAGCGGTCGCCGGTTTGGTGGTGGCGGCCGTGGTCTGGGCCGTCACGCAGCGAACAAGCGCTGCGTGGTCGGCGCTTTACGGTGCGGCCGCCACGGTACTTCCGGGTGCCTTGCTGGCGCGTGGAATGACCCGCGGAACGTCGGGCCCGGTGGCATCTGCTGCAGGGTTCATGTTCTGGGAAATGCTGAAGATGGGGGTGGCGATCGCCATGTTGGTGATCGCTGCGAGGGTCGTACCGAACCTGAGCTGGCCAGCATTGCTGGTCACGATGGTCGTGTGCATCAAGGTCAACTGGGTCGCGCTGCTGTGGCGCCCCCGGCGAGTGAACGACAAGGCGTAGAAAAACATGGCAGCTGAAGGCACGGCGCATGCCCCGACCGCGGGTGAATACATCATTCACCACCTGCAGCATCTGCAGAGCGGCAAACAATCCGGTGTGGTGGACTTCTCTGTCATCAACCTCGACTCGGTGTTTTTCACTGTCGTGATCGGCGCGCTCGGCTGCTGGCTGTTGTGGCTGGCCGCGCGCAAGGCGACCTCGGGCACCCCGGGGCGTTTTCAGGCCGCCGTCGAGATCCTGGTCGAGATGGTCGACAGCCAGGCCAAGGGCATCGTGCACAACGCCAACAGCCGCAAGCTGGTCGCGCCGCTGGCCCTCACAGTGTTTGTCTGGATCTTCCTGCTCAACGCGATGGACCTGCTGCCGGTCGACCTGCTGCCTTGGCTCGGCGAGCACGTGTTCGGGCTGAAGTACCTGCGTTCGGTGCCCACCGCCGACCTCTCGATCACGATGGGCCTGTCGCTCGGCGTGTTGATCGTTTGCCTGGTCTACAACGTCAAGATCAAGGGCGCGAGCGGCTGGATCCATGAACTCTTCGCTGCCCCGTTCGGCGACAAGTGGTTCCTGTACCCGGTGAACTTCCTGATGCAGATCATCGAGTTCATCGCCAAGACCGTCTCGCACGGCATGCGGCTGTTCGGCAACATGTATGCCGGCGAACTGATCTTCATGCTGATCGCGCTGATGGGCGGTGCATTCGCCCTCTCGGGCACCGGCATCGCCCTGTTCCTCGGGCACATCATCGCGGGCTCGGTGTGGGCGATCTTCCACATCTTGATCATCACGCTGCAGGCTTTCGTGTTCATGATGCTCACGCTCGTGTACGTCGGCCAGGCCCACGACAGCCACTGATCTGCCGTTTCTTTTTTCTTTCGTTCCAAAATTCAAACCCCCTAAGGAGTCACCATGGAAGTCATCAGCTTTGTCGCCCTCGCCGCCGGTCTCATCATTGGTCTGGGTGCCGTCGGCGCCTGCATCGGTATCGGCATCATGGGCAGCAAGTACCTCGAATCGGCTGCCCGCCAGCCCGAACTGATGAACGAACTGCAGACCAAGATGTTCCTGCTGGCCGGCCTGATCGACGCCGCGTTCATCATCGGCACGGGTATCGCCCTGTGGTTCGCCACGGCCAACCCGTTCCTGGCCCAGATCGCCAATCTGCCGAAGTAATCCACTGAAGCGGTCGATCCGGCGCCTGCTTTTCGAGCGGCGCCGGAATCATCAACATTGACGTTCCAGAGGCTACAACGTGAGCATCAACGCTACGCTGATCGCGCAGATGATCGTGTTCCTGATCCTGGTGTGGTTCACGATGAAGTTCGTGTGGCCGCCGATGGCCAAGGCACTCGACGAGCGCGCCAAGAAAATCGCCGACGGTCTGTCGGCAGCCGACAAGGCCAAGGCCGAGTTGAGCAACGCCAACAAGCGCGTCGAAGAGCAGCTGAGTTCCGCCCGCAAGGACGCGACGCAGCGCCTGGCCGACGCCGAGCGCCTGGCGCAGTCGATGGTCGAAGAAGCCAAGGGTCGCGCAAGCGAAGAAGGCGCCAAGATCATCGCGTCGGCCAAGGCCGAAGCCGAGCAGGAGGCCATCAAGGCCCGCGAAGCATTGCGCGAGCAGGTGGCGGCTTTGGCCGTCAAGGGCGCAGAGCAGATCCTGCGGCGCGAAGTCGACGCCGGTGTTCACGCCGAGCTGTTGGGCCGCTTGAAGACCGAGCTCTGAACATGTGCCCCCACGCTCACTTTCGTTCGCTGCCCCCCGAGGGGGCGCAGGCCTCCCTTGGGGCGGCCCGGCGGGAGGCCTGACCCATGGCCGAACTCGCAACTCTTGCACGGCCGTATGCCGAGGCCATGTTCCAGGTCGCCGTCAAAGGTGACCTGAAACAGGCCGCCGCCGAGATCGATGCACTCGCAGCTGTGGCCGCCAACGCCCAGCTGCGCCAGTTCGCCGACGCGCCCAAGTCCAGCACCACGCAGGTGTTCGACGTGATCACTTCGGTGGCCGGTGTGCCGCTCACTGACGCGTCGAAGAACCTGCTGCGCACCGTGATCGACAACGGCCGCCTGAGCGTTCTGCCCGAAATCGCAGCGCAGTTCCACACGCTGGTGAACTCGCGTTCGGGCGTGTCGGACGCCATCGTCTACAGCGCGTTCGCGATCGACGCGGCCGCGCTGACCGACCTGGTCGCTTCGCTCGAAAAGCGCTTCGGCCGCAAGCTCAACGCGTCGGTGCAACTCGACCCCGAGCTGATCGGCGGCGTGCGTGTGGTCGTCGGCGACGAAGTGCTCGACACCTCGGTCAAGGCGCGTCTCGAACAAATGCGGGCGGCGCTCACGGCTTGAGGCCGTTTGAGCGTTTCGTCCACAGCACCTGCTCTTTTGGATATTGGAGACAAGGCAATGAATTTGAATCCCGCAGAAATTTCCGAGCTCATCAAGAGCCGCATCGAAGGCCTGGGCGCCTCGGTCGATATCCGCAACCAGGGCACCGTGGTCTCGGTGACCGACGGCATCTGCCGCGTCCACGGCCTGTCTGACGTGATGCAGGGCGAAATGCTCGAGTTCCCGGCCGCTCCCGATGGCTCCCCCACCTACGGCCTGGCGCTGAACCTCGAGCGCGACTCGGTCGGCTCGGTGATCCTGGGCGAGTACGAGCACATCTCCGAAGGCGCCACGGTCAAGTGCACCGGCCGCATTCTGGAAGTGCCGGTCGGCCCCGAACTCAAGGGCCGCGTCGTCAACGCGCTGGGAGCACCGATCGACGGCAAGGGCGCGATCAACGCCAAGATGCAGATGCCGATCGAGAAGATCGCCCCGGGCGTGATCGCCCGCAAGTCGGTCGACCAGCCGATGCAGACCGGCCTGAAGTCGATCGACTC
>JAYVTD010000367.1:0-2895 GCA_043774765.1 Rhizobacter sp.
CGCGCCGGCGGCCACGCCACGTTGTTCGCAGCGCTTGACAAGAGCGCCGGCGTGTTCGCGCCCCTGCAGTCGCCGCTCGACCGCATTCATCGCGAGCTGAAAAAGTCGTTCGACCCTTCGGGCATCTTCAACCCCGGCCGCCTGTACCCCGGGCTCTGAGCACCCCATGCAAACGAATCTCGCCCCGGAATTCAAAGGCACGCCCGAAGGCATCGAGGCCGAAGCGATTCTGCGCAAGTGTGTGCATTGCGGCTTCTGCAACGCCACCTGCCCCACCTACCAGTTGCTCGGCGACGAACTCGACGGGCCGCGCGGCCGCATCTACCTGATGAAGCAGGTGCTCGAAGGCGCGCCCGTCACGCGCAGCACGCAGCAGCACCTCGACCGCTGCCTGACCTGCCGCAACTGCGAGAGCACCTGCCCGTCAGGCGTGCAATACGGCAACCTGGTCGAGATCGGCCGGCGTCTGGTCGACGAACGTGTGCCACGCCCCGCTGGCGAAAAAGCGGTGCGCTGGCTGCTGAAAGAAGGCCTGACCTCGCCGCTGTTCGCGCCCGCGATGAAACTCGGCCAAACAGTGCGCCCGCTGCTGCCCGAGTCATTGAAGAACAAGGTGCCCGGCAAGGCGCCCGCACGCGCCCACCATTGGCCCACGCGCGAACACAAACGGAAGGTGCTGATGCTGATGGGCTGCGTGCAGCCGGCCATGATGCCCAACATCAACAGCGCCACCGCGCGCGTGCTCGACGCCGCCGGCATCCAGACCGTGGTGGCCGACGAAGCCGGCTGCTGCGGCGCGATCCGCACCCACCTGAACGACCACGAGGGTGGCCTGAAAGACATGCGCCGCAACATCGACGCCTGGTGGCCGCTGGTCTCAAATGGCGGCGCGTTCGAAGCGATCGTGATGAATGCCTCGGGCTGCGGCGTCACGGTCAAGGAATACGGCCACGCGCTGGCCGGCGACCCGGCTTATGCCGACAAGGCGAAGCGCATCAGCGAACTCACGCGCGACCTGAGCGAGTTGCTGCCCGGCCTCGTGGCCACGCTGAAACCGAAGATGCGCATGCACAACCTCGCGACCCATCTGGCCTTTCATCCGCCGTGCACGCTGCAACACGGCCAGCAACTGCGTGGCGGCGTCGAGACCCACTTGAACGCGCTGGGCTTCAACGTGCAATTGGCCACGAACGAGAGCCACCTGTGCTGCGGCTCGGCCGGCACCTATTCGGTGCTGCAACCCGAGCTGGCCTACCAGCTGCGCGACCGCAAGCTCGCCAACCTGCTGCCACTGGAGGCGCAGACCATCGTGTCGGCCAACATCGGCTGCATCCAGCACCTGCAGACCGGCACCACCACGCCGGTGCGGCACTGGGTGGAAGTGCTGGACGAAGCGCTGGGATAGGGCACACGGCCCGGGCTTCAGATTCCTGAAGGCTTGCCGATACAAAGGGCGTCTCCAAGCCCCCGCGACCGGATTCGGTCGCATCGTCAACCTTGTTCCGGACTGGACCCCACACGAAACGCACCCTCATTGCCACCGCCGCCATCGTGATGTTCGCGGCCTTCGGCGCCGCCCACGCCGAAGACCCGAAAGCCACCATCGCCGACCTCGACGCCCGCCTGGCCAAGATCGGCACGGCCAAGCTCGACGGCACCGAAAAGGCCGGCGACAAGACCGTGCCGGCGCTGTATTTCGGCGAACGCAAGATCAACAATAACTACGACGTGGTCGACGCCGTGCGCAAGGCGCACAACGCCACCGCCACGGTGTTCGTGAAAGACGGCGACGAATTCGTGCGCGTCAGCACCAACGTGCTCACGCCTGAAGGCAAACGCGGCGTCGGCACCCAGCTGGCCCGCAACAAGGCTTACGAAGCGGTCATCAAAGGCACGCAGTACTGCGGCCCGATCGACGTGCTCGGCACCGCTTTCGACGCCTGCTACAACCCGATCAAGGACGCCTCGGGCAAGCTGATCGGCGTGAGCTACATCGGCCACAAGCAGTAAATACGCCTGTTCTCGCGTGACCCCCGCGCAGCCCAGATGCGGGCCGCCGCGGGGCATCCATCTGAAGCCTTCCGGAAGCTGCCATGAAGACCCTTTCCCGCTTGCGCGACACCTTCGGCCGCATGACCGTTCGGCAGCAGCTGACTGCCGCGTTCTCGATCATCCTGCTGCTCACCGCCACGGTCGGCGGTGTTGCACTGAACGGCCTGTCGCGTGTCGACGCCCAGGCCGAAGCGCTCGCTTCGAAGTGGCTTCAGGGCGTGGGCTTGCTGGCCGAGCTGCGCGTCGGCCTGGTCGATGCGCGCGAACACGAGATCAAGCACAGCCGCACCGCCGATTCGAGCTACCACTCGGAATACGAAGAAAAGATCGGCGCGGCCTCGAAAGCGGCCACCGCTGCACAGGCATCCTACGAGGCGCTGGTGTCGAGCGACGCCGAACGCGAACTTTTTGCAAAGTTCGGCAAGGCCTGGGCGAGCTACCAGAAGGCCGAACAGCGCGTGGTGGCGCTCGGCCGCGAGAAGAAGACGCAGGACGCCGCCGACATCAGCGACGGCATGGCCAGCATGGCCTTCGACGAAGCAGTCGGCACTCTCAATGCCTTGACCAAATACGGCTTCGAAGGTGGCAAGGCAGCGGCCGCGCACGCCACCACGATCTACGCCCAAGTGAAGTACGCCATGCTCGGCTTGCTGGCCGCAGCCCTGGTGCTCGGCTTCGGGCTGGCCTGGGCCATCACGCGACAGCTGCTCGGCCAGCTCGGCGGCGAGCCCGCCACCGCGGCCGACGTGGCCAAGGCCGTGGCCGAGGGCGACTTGACGACGCCGATTCACCTGAAAGCCGGCGACACGCACAGCCTGATGGCGCGCCTGCAGTCGATGCAGG
>JAYVTD010000368.1:0-2120 GCA_043774765.1 Rhizobacter sp.
GCCGGATGACCGGGATCAGCTTGTTTTCGGCGCGGGCCGCGCCGGCTTGAGCGCAATCGTCGACCGCGGCGCTACGCTTCGGCCGATGGCCACGACCCCGATCACCGCGCTGCACCGGCGCCGCCTGCGTGATGTCTACCGTTCCGCCGGCTGGCCGTGCCTGGACGCGGTGGAGATCGAGCTGCTCGTGGCCGGCCTGCTGGAGCGGGTGCGCAGCGCCTCGGGCTGCGAAACGCTGCGGGTCACCGACGCCGGCCTGCTGGTGCTGGCCGAGACCCAGCAGCGCAACCGCGCCCGGCGCGATGCGCATGAAGGCCTGGTGGAGCGCGTGGCGCGCGAGATGACACGTGCCGGGCGCATCGCGTGGCAGGGCCTGAGCCTGCGCGCCAAGCTCGAGAGCGGCTGGGTGATGGCGATGCCCGACGTGTTCTCGGTGCGCCACACCACGGTCGAGGCCTACCTCGAACCGATCGTCCACGAGATCAAGGTGCAGCGCTCCGACCTGCTCTCTGACCTGCGCAGCTCGGCCAAACGCGCGGCTTACCTGCAGCTCAGCAGCGAATGCTGGTATGTGATCCGCGAAGGCATTGCCCGGGCCGACGAGATCCCGCCGCAGTGCGGCGTGCTGGTGGCTACCGACACCGCGCTCGACGTCGCCCGCCCGGCGCCGAAACGCGCGATGCAAATGCCCTTCGGCCTGTGGATGGCGCTGGCACGGGCCACGCCGCTGGAAGGCTGGCGGCTCGAAGACGCCCAAGCCCATCTCGGCGACACTCAGGGTTCACCCCCAGAAACCTGACACGCCCGATGCCCGACCCGAACCCCGCCCGCGCCCGCCAGGCCCTGTGGGCTGCGCTCGTGCTGATCGTGATCTGGGGTGCGAACTTCAGTGTGCAGAAAGAAGTGTTCAAGGCGCTCTCGCCGGGCGGTTTCCTGTTCGTGCGGTATCTCCTGATGCCCCTCGCCGCCGCGTTGCTGCTGTGCTGGCGCCACGGCACGCACTGGCCGCGGGTGCCGCGCTCGGAGCTGCTGGCGTTGCTGAAGCTGGGTCTCGCCGGGCACCTGCTGCACGTCGGCATGGTCACTTTCGGCATCCACTGGTCGACGGCGTTTTCGAGCTCGCTGATCCTGGCCTGCGGGCCGGTGTTCACGCTGCTGATCCTGCGCTGGCACGGGCTGGAGCAGCTCACCCGCGGGCAGATCGCCGGCGTGGCGGTGGCCTGTGCCGGGGTGCTGCTGTTCCTGTCGGACAAGTTCCTCGGCGGCCACTGGCAAGCGAGTGGCGGCGACCTGACGTTGCTGGTCGCCGCCTCGTTCTTCTCGTACTACACGGTCGCCGCCAAGCCGCTGATCGAGCGCCACGGCGGCGTGACGGTGATGACCTACGCCACGCTGCTGGGCAGCGGCCCGGTCGTGCTGCTCAGCCTGCCCGCCGGCCTGAGTGTCGACTGGGCTTCGATCAGCCCGATGATCTGGCTCGGCACCATCTACGCGGTATTGATATCGGCTTTTCTCGGCTGGATGGTCTGGGGCTGGGTCAACGCGGTGCGCGGGGTGGCGCGCAGCGCGCCGCTGATGTACCTGATGCCACCGGTCGCCGGGCTGGTCGCCTGGGCCGTGACGGGCGAGCGCTACACCGGCATCAAACTGGCCGGCGCAGCCCTCACACTGGCAGGGGTGGCCGTGGCGCAGTACGCTTCAGCTCGGCCGAACGACCCGGTGCGCGAAGCGCCGGCGCCGGTGGACTGATTGACGGAGAGGTTCTGATGCACATCCCGCCCCGACACGCCTTTTCGATGCTCGCGCTGGCCGCGCTGCTCGCCGCCTGCTCGAATCCGGCCGATGTGCCGCCGCCGGTGGCTGCCGCGCCGAAGGCACCCGTGGTCGCGGCCACCGACCATGCCGACACCGGTATCGCCTGGAAATACGCCAGCAACGATGCCGAGGTCGATGCCGCCTTCGCGCAGGCCTTGGCCGACGCCAAGCCGGTGTTCGTGTACTGGGGCGCCAAGTGGTGCCCACCGTGCAACCAGGTCAAGGCCACGCTGTTCAACCGGCAGGATTTCATCGAACGCTCGCGCGCTTTCGTGCCGGTGTACGTGGACGGCGACAGCCCCGGC
>JAYVTD010000369.1:0-6589 GCA_043774765.1 Rhizobacter sp.
ACCTTGCCCGGCTCGGCCTTGCACAGCGCCACGATCTCGGCGACGGTCTTGGCCGGCTGGCCGGGGTGGGCGATCAGCAGATTCGGCGTCACGCCGACCATCACGACCGGCACGAAATCGCGCTCCACGCTGTAGCGCAGCTTGGGCTGCAGGCTGGGCGCCAGCGCATGGCTGTTGATGTGCGCCATCAGCAGCGTGCTGCCGTCGCTCGGCTGCTGCGCCACGTAGTCGGCGGCAAGCACGCCGGCCGCGCCGCCCTTGTTCTCCACGATGACCTGCTGGTTCCACATGAGAGTGAGCTTCTGCGCCACCACCCGCGCCAGCGCGTCGGTGCCGCCGCCCGGCGGGAAGCCGACGATGATGCGCACCGGCGCGTTCGGCCATTCCTGCGCGAACAGGCTCGGCACGCCGAGTGTGGCGGCGGCGCCGCCGAGGGCTTGAATGAGGGTGCGTCGTTGCATGGTGGTCCTTCGTTGTCTCAGGTGTTGTTTTTGACGAGAGCGGGCGCCGGGTGGCCTGCGAAGTGCTCCATCGCCGCCTGCACGCCGCTGCCGGCGAGCTTCACGCCCGCCAGCTTCAGCCCCATCTCGCAGCCGGCCACGGTGGCGAGCAGGGTCAGGTCGTTGCTGTCGCCGAGGTGACCGATGCGGAACATGCGGCCTTTCAGCTTGCCCAGGCCGGTGCCGAGCGAGAGGTCGAAACGCTCGTGGATCAGGCGCCGCACCGCGTCGGCGTCCACGCCTTCGGGCAGGATCACGCCGGTCAGCACCGGCGAATAGACGGCCGGCTCAGTGCACTGGATCGGCAAGCCCCACGCGTTCACCGCTGCGCGCACGCCGGCGGCCCAGCGCTGGTGGCGCGCAAAGACCCGGGGCAGGCCTTCGGCGCGAAGCATGTCGAGCGCTTCGTTCAGGCCGTAGAGCAGGTTGGTGTTCGGCGTGGACGGCCAGTAGCCGTCCTTGTTCATCTCGACGATCTCGTCCCAGGCCCAGAAGGCACGCGGCAGTTTCGCCGTTTTGCTGGCCTCCAGCGCGCGCGGCGAGAGCGCGTTGAAGCTGATGCCGGGCGGCAGCATCAGACCCTTTTGCGAGCCGCTGACGGACACGTCCACGCCCCATGCGTCGTGCTCGTAATCGGCACTGGCCAGACCGGAAATCGTGTCGACCATCAACAGCGCGGGGTGGCGTGCGGCGTCGAGCGCCTGGCGCACAGCGAGGATGTTCGACGTGGCGCCGGTCGACGTCTCGTTGTGCACCACGCACACCGCCTTGATGTGGTGTTTCTTGTCCTGCCGCAAGCGCGCTTCGATCAGGTCGGCCTGCACGCCATGGCGCCAGCCGGGTGCGTTCGGCAACACCGTGTCGGCGCCCGACCATGCGAGGAACTCGGTGGACAAGCCCAGGCGCGTCGCCAGCTTGGCCCACAGGCTCGCGAAGTGCCCGGTCTCGTACATCAGCACGTGGTCGCCGGGGCTGAGGGTGTTGACAAGCGCCGCTTCCCACGCGCCGGTACCCGAAGCGGGGTAGATGATCACCGGGTGCTTGGTCTTGAAGACTTCGCGGATGCCGGCGAGCACCCGCCGCCCGAGCGCACCGAACTCCGGGCCGCGGTGGTCGATCGTCGGCAGGCTCATTGCCCGCAGGACGCGGTCGGGCACCGGGCTCGGGCCGGGGATCTGCAGAAAGTGGCGGCCGGTGGGGTGGTAGTCGAGTTGCAGCATGGAGCACCTTTGTGCTCCAAGTTTTGCATGCAACTGTACTTTTGGGCTCAGAGTATTCCCTGAATGCCAATGATTGCCGGTCGCCATGAATGAATGCAAAATGCATAAAGAAGGAGAACACATGGCTGAAGTGATCGAAATCTCCAGGCTCGCGCTGCACGATCAGGTGGTGTCAAAGCTGCGCACCATGCTGGTCGAAGGGCGCATCGCGCCTGGCGCCAAGCTGAACGAACGCGAGCTGGCGGAACAGCTGCGGGTCTCGCGCACGCCGCTGCGCGAAGCGATCAAGCTGCTCGCCGCCGAAGGCCTGGTCGACCTGCTGCCGAACCGTGGCGCGGTGGCCGTGAAGCTCACCGAATCCGATGTGCTCAACACCTTTGAGCTGCTCGGCATGCTCGAAGGCATGTCGGGTGAACTCGCCGCGCAGCGCATCACCGAGCCCGAGCTCGCCGAGCTGCGGGCGCTGCACTACGAGATGCTCGCGTGTTTTTCGCGGCGCGACCTGTCGGGCTATTACCGCCTGAACGCACGCATCCACGCCGGCATCAACGAAGCAGCGAAGAACCCGCTGCTCACCAGCACCTACCGTTCGGTCAACGCGCGCGTGCAGTCGCTGCGCTTTCGCACCAACCAGGACGAAGCGAAATGGAAGCGCGCCGTGGCCGACCACGAAGCGATGCTGAAGGCGCTGGAAGCGCACGACGGCGCCGCGCTGCGCGCGGTATTGATCGCGCACCTGCTGAACAAACGCGACCGGGTGCTCGCGCTGATGCGCGCTGGCGAGGTCTACCCGCAAGCTGCCCAGCTCTGAGACCAGCACGATGCTGATCGACACCTCCCAACGCCTGGCCCCTCTCGGCACCGAACTGCCGGCCAACGACGTGAGCGAATTGCTGGCGCGCCGCCTGCGCAGCGACACCGAAGGTGAGGTGATGTTCGACGCCGCGTCGCGTGGGCGTTATGCCACCGACGCGTCGATCTACCAGATCATGCCGGTGGGCGTGTTCGTGCCGACGAACGAGCGCGACATCACCACCGCGATCCAGATCGCCCGCGAGTTGAAGGTGCCGTTGCTCGCGCGTGGCGGCGGCACCAGCCAGTGCGGGCAGACGACGGGTGCGGCGCTCGTCATCGACAACAGCAAGCACTTCCGGCGCGTGCTCGAGGTGAACGTGGCCGAGCGCACCGCGACCGTCGAGCCGGGCCTCGTGCTCGACCACCTGAATGCGCAGCTGAAAGCCCACGGCCTGTGGTTCCCGGTCGACGTGTCGACCAGCGCGCAGGCCACGCTGGGTGGCATGGCGGGCAACAACTCCTGCGGCTCGCGCTCGATCGCCTACGGCAACATGGTGCACAACGTGCTCGGTGCGAGTGCGTGGTTGTCGAGCGGCGAGCTGCTCAAGTTCGGGCCGGTGTCGCGCTTGAGCGGCCGCGCGGCCGAGATCGCGTCTTTCGTCCGCGGCCTCGCCTTGCAGCACGCGGCCGACATCGAAGGCCGTTGGCCGAAGGTGATGCGGCGCGTGGCCGGCTACAACCTCGACATCTTCCAGAACCAGAGCGAGCGCCCGTACACGCGCGACGGCAGCGTCAACCTCGCGCACCTGCTGATCGGCGCTGAAGGCACGCTGGTCTACACGAAGAGCCTGACGCTGCAACTCGCCGAGTTGCCACGCGCCAAGGTGCTGGGCGTCGTCAACTTCCCGACCTTCCATGCGGCGATGGACGCGGCGCAGCACATCGTCAAGCTCGGGCCCACCGCGGTCGAGCTGGTTGACCGCACCATGATCGAGCTCAGCCTCGCGAACCCGGCGTTCCGGCCCACGGTCGAGACCGCGTTGATCGGCAAACCGGCGGCGATTTTGCTGGTCGAGTTCTCGGGCAACGAAAAAGCAGCGCTGCTGCCGAAGCTGCGCGATCTGGTCGCCTTGATGGGCGATCTGGGTCTGCCCGGCAGCGTGGTCGAAATGTCCCAGGCTGCTCCGCAGAAGGCCCTGTGGGACGTGCGCAAGGCCGGCCTGAACATCATGATGAGCCTGAAGGGCGACGGCAAGCCGGTGAGCTTCATCGAAGACTGCGCCGTGCCGCTGCAGCATCTGGCCGAATACACCGATGCCTTGACCGAAGTCTTCGCGCGCCACGGCAGCCGCGGCACCTGGTACGCCCATGCCTCGGTCGGCACCCTGCACGTGCGGCCGATTCTCGACATGCGCGCGGGTGGGGCGAACGGCGGCGCTTCGAAGATGCGCGCCATCGCCGAAGAAGCGGCTGCGCTGGTGCGCAAGTTCAAGGGCGCCTACAGCGGCGAACACGGCGACGGGCTGTGCCGTGGCGAGTGGATCGAGTGGCAGTTCGGCGCCGCGATCAACGAGGCCTTCCGCGCGATCAAGACCGAGCTCGACCCGATCGGCCTGTTCAACCCCGGAAAGATCATCGACCCGCCGAAGATGGACGACGCCTCGTTGTTCCGCTTCGCCCCGCCCGACGCCCCGCGACCGTACCGCACGATCGCGCTGAAAACCGCACTCGACTGGTCGGCCTGGAACGTGCAGAACGACCCGGTGACCGAAGCGACCACCGCGCCCGGCAGCGGCGGTGACACGACCGGCGGCCTGGCCAAGGCCGTCGAGATGTGCAACAACAACGGCCACTGCCGCCAGTTCGACGCCGGCACCATGTGCCCGAGCTACCGCGTCACGCGCGACGAACAACACCTGACGCGTGGCCGTGCCAATACGCTGCGGCTGGCGCTCTCGGGCCAACTTGGCGCCGACGCGTTCACGAGTGAAGCGATGGCCGAGACCATGGACCTGTGCGTCGGTTGCAAGGGCTGCAAGCGCGACTGCCCGACCGGGGTCGACATGGCGCGCATGAAGATCGAGTTCCTGTCGCACTACACGGCACGCCACGGCTACAACTTGCGCGACAGGCTGGTCGCGGGCCTGCCCGACTACGCAACCCTCGCCAGCCGCGTGCCGTGGTTGATGAACCTGCGCGACACTTTGCCCGGCGCGGCGTGGCTGAGCGAAAAGCTGCTCGGCCTGTCGGCGAAACGTTCCTTGCCACGCTGGCGCTCAGACACCTTCTGGCGTTCGGCCGGGCTGTCGATGTTCAGCAGCCTCGACGAGACGCTCGCCGCGGCAGCGACCGGCGGGAAAACCGCGGTGCTTTTCGTCGACACCTTCAACGGCCACTTCGAAACCGAAAACGCGCTGGCCGCGGCGCGGGTGCTGAAGGCCGCGGGCTACACGCTGCACACCGTCTCGAAGCCGGGTGCTCCGCACTGCTGCGGGCGCACGTACCTTGCGAGCGGCCGGGTCGATGAGGCGAAGGCGAAGGCCGGGGCCTTGATCGACGCCTTGCTGCCGCTCGCCCGCGCCGGCATCGCCATCGTCGGCCTGGAGCCGTCGTGCCTGTTGACGCTGCGCGACGAAACGCTGGTGATGGGCCTGGGGGAGGGCGCCGGGCTCGTCGCGAAGCACGCGCTGATGTTCGAGGAGTTCATCGCCCGCGAAGCGAAGGCCGGCCGCTTCACGTTGGAGCTGAAAGCCGCCGACGCGCCGATTCTGCTGCACGGCCACTGCCACCAGAAAGCCTTCGGCGCGGTCAGCTCGATCCTCGACGTGCTGCGCCTGATACCCGGCGCAAGACCCGAGCTGATCGAAAGCTCGTGCTGTGGCATGGCGGGCAGCTTCGGTTACGAGGCCAAACACTTCGAGGTCTCGATGCAGATGGCCGAGCTGAGCCTTCTGCCGGCGCTGCGGCGCGCACCCGAAGCGATCGTCGTGGCCGACGGCACCAGCTGCCGGCATCAGATCCGAGACGGCGCGCAGCGCCAGGCGGTGCACGTGGCGGTCCTGATCGACCGGCTGCGGGCATGAACGTGGTGTTCGACTTCGGCGGCGTGTTGTTCGACTGGCAGCCACACGTGTTCCTCTCGAAGCTGTTGCCCGATCTGACGCCCACGCCGCAAGCCGCGCGTGCGCTGGCGGCCGTTTTCTTCGAAGGCTACGGCGGCGACTGGGCCGCGTTCGACCGCGGCACGGTCGAACCCGCAGCGCTGGCGCAGATGATCGCGCGTCGCACCGGCCTGGCCGTGCGCGACACGCGCAAGGTGATCGACGGTGTGCCGCACGAACTGCGGCCGGTCGCAGGCACGGTGGCGCTGCTGCGGCGCCTGCACGCGGCCGGGCACGGTCTCTACTTTCTGTCGAACATGCCCGAGAGCTACGCGCAGCACCTGGAAGCGAGCCACGACTTTCTGGGCCTGTTCCGCGACGGCGTGTTCTCCTCGCGGGTCAAACTGATCAAGCCCGAGCCGGAGATTTTTGCGCACGCCTTGCGCGTGTTCGGCATCGAAGCCAATCACACGCTGTTCATCGACGACCTAGCGCACAACGCCGATGCCGCGCGGGCCGCGGGCTGGCACGCGCTGCACTTTCAGGACTCGGCGCAGTGCGAGCGTGAGCTGATTGATCGAGGTCTGCTGCCGATCGCAGCTTGAAGATTCTTCAGCGCGTCGCGAGGCCCCGCAGCGCGCCGTGTGCCGCGTCGAGCGCCTGTTCGACGATGCGCTGCTTCCACGCGTCGGTGTCGGTGTAGAACGCGTCGCGCAGCTGCTGCTTGATCTGCACGCGTTTTTCTTCGGGCGCGTCGGGGTGCATCTCCAGCCACTGGTCGGCGCGCAGCGAGTTCATCACGTCCATCACCGGCACCGTGCCGTATTCGAGCGCCATGCCGGTGTACTCGGCCTGCGGGCATTCCTGGTAGGCACACATCCACATCAGCCCGGTCAGCGGCGCCGACGAAGAACTGCCGTCGTAGAGGCTCGTGATCTTGTCGCCCCACCAGGCCTTGGCGCGAACGAACGCT
>JAYVTD010000370.1:0-5225 GCA_043774765.1 Rhizobacter sp.
CGGCAGCGGCGCCCGGCGCGGATTGTAGCCTGCCGCGCCGCGCGTTGTGACTTAGCGGCAGCTGATGATCTGATCGCGCAGTGCGCGCGCCGCAGCGCCTGCAGCCGCGGCGAAATCGACGCCGTCGGATGCATGCAGGATCGCGCGCGAGGAACTGATGACGAGCCCAGCGCCATCTGCCGTCTCGCCGGCGCTGACGACGGCGGCGACATCGCCGCCCTGCGCGCCGACGCCCGGCACCAGGAAGGGCATCTCGCCGACGATCGCGCGCACCGTCGCCAGTTCCCGCGGCCAGGTCGCGCCGACCACCAGCAGGCAGTTGCCGTTGCCGTTCCAGTCGCGTGCGATAGTTTCTGCCACGCGCTGGTACAGCGGGCGGCCGCCGCAGTCCAGGTCCTGGAAATCGCGCGCCCCCGCGTTCGACGTGCGGCATAGCAGGACCACGCCCTTGTCGACGCGGTCGAGGAAGGGCTGCACCGAATCGCGGCCCAGATAGGGATTGAGCGTCACTGCGTCGGCGCCGAAGCGCTCGAAGGCCTCGACCGCGTAGCGCTCGGCGGTGCTGCCGATGTCGCCGCGCTTGGCGTCGAGAATCACCGGCACCTGCGGCGCCGTGTTGTGGATGTGCGCGATCAGCCGTTCGAGCTGTTCTTCGGCCCGGTGCGCCGCGAAGTAGGCGATCTGCGGCTTGAACGAGATGACCAGGTCGCGCGTGGCGTCGACGATGCTGGCGCAGAAGTCGAAGATGCGCGCCGGGTCGTCTTTCCACGAGCCGGGGAACTTCGACGGGTCGGGGTCGAGGCCCACGCACAGCAGCGAGTCGTTCTGGGCTTCGGCGCGGGCGAGCTGGCTGGTGAAGTTCATGCGCTGCGGAGAGAAGGAGTGAAAGGTTCAGCGGATCCGTCGGGCCAACTCGGCGGCCTTGCCGGTGTAGCTGCCCGGTGTCATGGCCAGCAAACGGTCGCGCTCGGTCGGCGGAATTTCGAGCGTGTGAATGAACGCCGCGATCGCTTCGCGCGTGATGACCTTGCCGCGTGTCAACTCTTTCAGGCGCTCGTAGGGGTTGGGCAACTGGTAGCGGCGCATCACGGTCTGGATCGGCTCGGCAAGCACTTCCCATGCCGCGTCAAGGTCGGCGGCGAGCGCTTCTTCGTTGACATCGAGCTTGTCGTGCCCGCGCAGCAGCGAGTCGTAGCCGAGCAGCGCATAACCGAGCGCCACGCCCATGTTGCGCAGCACGGTGCTGTCGGTCAGGTCACGTTGCCAGCGGCTGATCGGCAGCTTCTGGCTCAGGTGCGTAAGCAGCGCGTTGGCCAGGCCGAAGTTGCCTTCTGCGTTCTCGAAATCGATCGGGTTGACCTTGTGCGGCATCGTGCTGGAGCCGATCTCGCCTTCTTTCGTGCGCTGCTTGAAGTAACCCAGGCTCACGTAGCCCCACACGTCGCGCGACCAGTCGATCAGGATCGTGTTGGTGCGGGCGATCGCGTCGAACAGCTCGGCCATGCAGTCGTGCGGCTCGATCTGCGTGGTGTAGGGGTTGAACGTGAGGCCCAGGCCGGCGTGCTGGCCGTCGCCTTCGACCACGCGGCGCGAAAACGCTTCCCAGTCGAAATCGGGGTAGGCCGAGAGGTGGGCGTTGTAGTTGCCGACCGCGCCGTTCATCTTGCCGAGCAGCGGGACCAAAGCGATCCGCTCGCGCGCGTGCGCCAGCCGCGCGACCACGTTGGCGACTTCCTTGCCCACCGTCGTCGGGCTCGCGGTCTGGCCGTGGGTGCGGGCCAGCATCGGTACTTCGGCCAGCGTGTGGGCCATGGCGCGCAGGCGCTCGATCAGCTTGTCGATGGCCGGCAGCAGCACCTCGCTGCGGGCGGCGCGCAGCATCAGGCCGTGGCTGGTGTTGTTGATGTCTTCGCTGGTGCACGCGAAGTGCACGAACTCGCCGGCCGCCTTCAGTTCGGGCGTGGTTTCGAAGCGGCTCTTGAGCCAGTACTCGACCGCCTTCACGTCGTGGTTGGTGGTGCGCTCGATGTCCTTGATGGCCTGTGCGTCGGCTTCTGAAAAACGCAGCACCAGGCCCCGCAGCAAGCCGCGCGAGGCTTCGCTGAGCGGCTTGAACTCGGCGAACCCGGCGTCGGACAGCGCAATGAACCACTCGACCTCGACCTGCACCCGCCGGTGCATCAGCCCGAACTCTGAGAGCAGCGGGCGCAGGGCCGCCACTTTGGCGGCATAACGACCGTCGAGCGGCGAGAGGGCTGACAGGGCATAGAGGTTCATGGCGGTGGGCGCGGGCGCCCTGGGGGAGGCAGGCAACCCGCAATTGTAGAAGTGCGGGGGCGGGAATGGCCGGCGGGCAGGGCCGGCGGGCAGGGCAGACCCGGTTGCGGCGCCGGAATGGCTCTTGCTTAATGCTGCCTGTCCTCATCCCACAGCAACAAGGAGATCTCCATGTCCGTTTCACGCCGTCATGCCCTGAGCGCCGCCGTGGCCGCCGGCCTGCTCGCCGGTATCAGCCCGAGCGCGTTCGCTCAGGCCAAGCTCAAGGTCGCCGCCATCTACACAGTGCCGGTCGAGCAGCAATGGGTCAGCCGCATCGACAAGGCGCTGAAGGCGGCCGTCGCGCGCGGCGAGATCGAGTACGTGTTCAGCGAGAACGTGACCAACGCCGACTACGAGCGGGTGATGCGCGGTTATGCCGAAGCCGGCAACACGCTGATCGTCGGTGAAGCGTTCGCGGTCGAGGTGGCCGCGCGCAAGGTGGCGAAGGACTACCCCAAGGTCAACTTCCTGCTCGGTTCCAGCCTGAAGCCGCAGGCGCCGAACTTCGGCGTGTTCGACAACTACATCCAGGAGCCCGCCTACCTGAGCGGCATGATCGCCGGCGGCATGAGCAAGAGCAACAAGATCGGCATGGTCGGCGGCTACCCCATTCCCGAAGTGAACCGCCTGATGAACGCCTTCATGGCCGGTGCGAAAGAGACCAACCCGAAGGTCGAGTTCATGGTCAGCTTCATCAACAGCTGGTTCGACCCGCCGAAGGCCAAGGAAGCTGCCTTCGCGATGATCGACAAGGGAGCCGACGTGCTGTACGCCGAGCGCTTCGGCGTGAGTGACGCGGCCAAGGAAAAAGGCAAGCTCGCGATCGGCAACGTCATCAACACACAAGACAAGTACCCCGACACCGTGATCGCCTCGGCGCTGTGGAACATGGAGCCGACGATCGACCTGGCGATCAAATCGGTCAAGGCCGGCAAGTTCGAAGCGAAAGAGTACGGCGAGTTTTCGATGATGAAACACAAGGGCAGCGCGCTCAGCCCGCTCGGCACCTTCGAGAAGAAAGTGCCGGCCGACATCGTGGCCAAGGTGCAGGCGAAAGAAAGAGCGATCCTCGCCGGCAGCTTCAGCGTGGTGGTCGACGACAACCAGCCCAAGCCCACGGCCAAGTGATGGCAGCCGGCGCCGCAGCACCGGCCGCTGCAGCGGCGCCGGTGCTGCGCCTCTCGGGCGTGACCAAGCGTTTCGGCAGCCTGGTGGCGAACGCCGCCATTTCGCTCGACCTGGGCGCGGGCGAAGTGCTCGCGCTGCTCGGCGAGAACGGTGCGGGCAAGAGCACGCTGGTGTCGATCCTGTTCGGGCACTACATCGCTGACGAAGGCCACATCGAAGCCTTCGGCAAACTGCTGCCGTCGGGCAACCCGAAGGCCGCGCTGGCGGCCGGCATCGGCATGGTGCACCAGCACTTCACGCTGGCCGACAACCTCTCGGTGCTCGACAACGTGATGCTCGGTACCGAGCCGCTGTGGCTGCCGTTTTCCAGGCGCGGTGCGGCGCGCAAGCGGCTGGTCGAGACGGCGCAGCGTTTCGGCTTGCAGGTGAACCCCGACGCCTTGATCGAGCAGCTCTCTGTGGGCGAGCGACAACGGGTTGAAATCCTGAAAGCGCTGGTCCGCGGTGCGCGCGTCCTGATCCTCGACGAGCCGACGGCGGTGCTCACGCCGGCCGAGGCCGAGTCGCTGTTCGACACGCTGCAGCAGTTGGTCAACCAGGGCCTGAGCGTGATCTTCATCAGCCACAAGCTCGACGAAGTGCTGCGGGTGTCGCAGCGCATCGCCGTGCTGCGCGGCGGCCGGCTGGTGGCCACGCTTCCCGCGGCGGGGGCGAGCAAGGCCGAACTGGCGGAGTTGATGGTCGGGCGCGAGGTCGTACCCGCAGAGCGAATTTCGCGTGCCCGGGGCAAGCTAACCTGCCGCCTGAGCGGGGTCTGTGTCAGCGCCGGTGTCGGTGCGGCGACGACCGGCCTCGAAGGCATCGACCTCGACCTGCATGCCGGTGAAGTCGTTGCCATTGCCGGCGTCGCCGGCAACGGGCAGCAGGTGCTGGCGGAGTTGCTGTTTGGCCTGCGCGCGCCGAGCCGCGGGCAGCTCGAACTGCGCGGCCAGCCCATGGCAGCCCGCCCCGGCGACTGGGTCCGGGCCGGTGTGGCACGCATTCCCGAAGACCGGCACGCGGTCGGTGTCGTGACCGACTTGCCGATCTGGGAAAACGCCGTGCTGGAGCGGTTCACGACGCTGACCTTTTCGCGCGCCGGCCTGTTGCGGCGCGCTGTGGCGCAGGCGCACGCGCGCACGCTGATCGAACGCTTCGACGTGCGTGGCACGCAAGCGCAAGGCGTGGCAACAAAGACCGCCGCGCTCTCGGGTGGCAACATGCAGAAGCTGATCCTCGGCCGCGCCTTGACCGGGGACCCGCGCGACCCGAAGCCGCCGGTCTTGATCGTCGCCGACCAGCCGACCTGGGGGCTGGACGTCGGCGCCGTCGCTTATGTTCATCAGCAGCTGCTCGACGCGTGTGCACAAGGCGCGGCGGTATTGCTGATCTCCGAAGACCTCGACGAGATCTTCGCGATCGCCGACCGCATCGCGGTGATTCACCACGGCCGGTTGACCGCCGCGCGGCCGGTCGCCGAATGGACGTTGGCGAGCATCGGGCTGGCGATGGCCGGCACAACGGAAGCAGGTGCACAACATGCGCATTGAGCGCCGCGCCCAGGTTTCTCGGGCGATGCAGTTCGGCGCGCCCTTCATCGCGGTCGCGTTCACGCTGCTGATCAGCTCGGTGCTGGTGGCCTGGGCCGGTGCGCCGGTCGGCAAGGCCTACGCGCTGCTGCTCCAAGGCGGCTTCGGTTCGCGCTTCGCCTGGAGCGAAACGCTGACGCGCGCGACGCC
>JAYVTD010000371.1:0-6453 GCA_043774765.1 Rhizobacter sp.
CACCAGCCTGTTCGGTGGCCGCGGCATCATCCTCGGCAGCCTGCTCGGTGCGCTGATCGTCGGCGTGTTCCGCAACGGCCTCACGCTGATGGGCGTGCCTTCGGTCTACCAGGTGCTGATCACGGGTGTGCTCGTGATCCTGGCCGTGACCACCGACCAACTCTCGCGCAAGGGAGCCCGCGGATGAACACGCCCACACCAACCACCGGCGCGGCGCCGAGGCTCGTGATGGAAGCGCGTGGCCTGGTCAAGCGCTACGGCCAGGTCACGGCGCTCGACGGCGCCGACTTCGAACTGCGCGCCGGCGAGATCATGGCCGTGATCGGCGACAACGGCGCCGGCAAGTCCTCGCTGATCAAGGCGCTGTCGGGTGCGACGATTCCCGACGAAGGCACAGTGTTCCTCGACGGCAAGGTGATCCACTTCAAATCGCCGATCGACGCGCGCCGCGAAGGCATCGAGACGGTGTACCAGGACCTGGCCGTGGCACCCGCAATGACCATCGCCGAGAACCTGTTCCTCGGCCGCGAGATCATCAAGCCCGGCTTCTTCGGCAGGTTGCTGCGCATCATCGACAAGAAAAAGATGCTCGAAGAAAGCACAGCGCGCATGAACGACCTGAAGGTCGGCATCCGTTCGATGACGCAGGCGGTCGAAACGCTCTCGGGCGGGCAGCGCCAGTGCGTGGCGGTGTCGCGCGCGGCGGCCTTTGCCGAGCATGTGGTGATTCTCGACGAGCCCACTGCGGCGCTCGGCGTGAAGGAAGGCAATATGGTGCTGGAGCTGATCCGCCGCGTGCGCGACAAGGGCCTGCCGGTGATCCTGATCAGCCACAACATGCCGCACGTGTTCGAGATCGCCGACCGCATCCACATCGCGCGCCTGGGCAAGCGCGCCTGCATCGTCAACCCGAAGACCATCAGCATGAGCGACACGGTCGCGGTGATGACGGGCGCGAAGCGCCCCGAGGAGTTGCCAACCGAAGCGCTGGCTTGAAATCCTGTCGTGTGAGAGGCCGACCGTGCTGAAGAACATCGACCCGCTGCTCACGCCCGAGTTGCTCAAGGTGCTGTGCGAAATGGGCCACGGCGACGAAGTCGTGCTGGCCGACGCCAACTTCACGGCCGAATCGTTGGGCCGGGGCCGCATCGTGCTGCGCCTGCCCGGCGCCGACATGCAACGTGCCTGCGCGGCGGTGCTGTCGGTGTTGCCGCTCGACGAATCGGTGGCGCAGCCTGCTGCCTACATGCAGGTCGGCGATTCGGCGCCGGGTTATCGCTCGGGCTTGCAGCGGGCCGTGATCGTGCAGGCGGCGCTCGCCGACCCGACCTGTGACGACAGCAAGTGGGAAGCCGTCGAGCGCTTCGTGTTCTACGAGCGCGCGGCGCGTGCTTACGCGATCGTGCAAACTGGCGAGATGCAGGCATGGGCCAACGTGGTGTTCAAGAAGGGCGTGATTGCCGATCGGTTGCTCGCGTGAGCAGCGCTACCGCAGCAGCGGGCCTGCTCGAGCGCGACGCGCCGGCAGCGCGGCTGCGCCCGCGCGGCTCGAACCATGTGGGCATGCGCCAGTTCAACGAGCGTGTGGTGCTGCAGGCGATCCGGCTGCACGGCAGCCTGTCCAAGGCCGACATCGCCAGGCTCACGAAGCTCACGCCGCAGACCGTGCAAGTCATCATTGCGCGGCTCGAAAACGACGGGCTGGTGCACAAGCTCGCACCCTTGCGCGGCAAGATCGGCCAGCCGTCGGTGCCGATGGCGCTCGACCCCGACGGTGCGTTTTCGATCGGCATCAAGATCGGCCGGCGCAGTATGGACATGCTGCTGCTCGACTTTGCCGGCCAGGTGCGCGAGCGCCTGTCGCTGAGCTACGAGTTCCCCGACCCCGACACCTTGTTCGGCGACATCGAAGCGCGCCTCAAGCAGTTGCGCCTGCGCCTGCCCGCCCCGTTGCGCTCGCGCCTGCACGGCGTGGGCATCGCCGCACCGCTCTCGCTCGGCGGCTGGCAGGCGGTGCTCGGCATCGAACCGCGCCAGGCCGCGAAGTGGGCCGACATCGACATCCGCGAACGCGTGGCAGCCATGACCGAGCTGCCGGTCGAGTTCGTCAAGGACACCGCCGCGGCCTGCGTAGCCGAGCTGGTGGCCGGGCGCGGCCGCAGCATCAGCAGCTTCTTGTACGTGTTCTTCGACACCTTCATCGGCGGCGGCCTCGTGATCGACAGCCACCTGCGCGCCGGCCTCAACGGCAACGCCGGTGCGGTCGGTTCGCTGCCGATGGGGCTGGCGCAGCCGGGCCGCGGCGGCGCGCCGCACCAGCTGCTGAGCCAGGCCTCGCTGATCAACCTCGAAGCGCGTTTCACGGCGGCCGGGCTCGACCCGGGTGCCGCCACCGATGTGCGTGCGATGCAGCGCCCGTGGTGGGAGCACACCGACCTGTGGCTGCGCGACGCCGCGCCGGCGGTGGCTTTCGCCGTGAATTCAGCCGCCTGCCTGCTCGACCTGGAAGGCGTGATCATCGACGGCTCGTTCAGCCGCGAGCTGCTGCGTGCCACGCTGACCGCCGTGAACCGCTCGCTCGACCAGTACAGCTGGGAGGGCGTGGCCCGCCCGGCCGTGCTCGAAGGTGTGATCGGCTCCGACGCGCGGGCAATGGGCGGCGCGCTGCTGCCGCTGTACGCCAATTTCGCGCCCGACCGCGACCTGTTTCTCAAGCTCGCGGAGTGACGAACAGGCTACCGCCGAGCGTGATGTCGGCCCGCGGCGGCCATGCGGTCGACGAGCGCGGCGATCCGGGTGGCTTCGGTGTCGGCGCAGGTCAGCGAAACAACGCCGGGTGGTGACCACGGGATGCGGGCAGCCCGATCAGGCGTTCGTCAACGCGAGCCGAACATCATCTGCCGCGCGATCGCCGACTTCAGCGGCGACAAGGCCTGCAGCGCCGCGAGCCCGAAGCCGCGCGCTGCCCCCGCGCCGGGCAGCCGCCAGGTGAAGCTGCGGGCGAGGAAGTCGGTCGCGGCGATCATGGCCCAGCGGTCGGGGCCACGCTGCCATTCGAGCCGGCGCAACACGGCGTCGACGTCGGGGTTGCGCGACAGCGCCTGCACCAGCTCGAACGCGTCGCGCAGGCCGAGGTTCAGGCCCTGCCCGGCGACCGGGTGCAGCGTTTGCGCGGCATTGCCGATGCGCACGGTGCGGCCGTCGGTCAGCGTGCGTTCGGCGTTCAGACCGAGCGGAAACTGTTTCAGCGGGCTGACCGATTCGATGCGCCCCACGGCCGGGTGGAAGATGCTGTTGAGCACTGCCACGCGCTGCGCGTCGTTGAGCTCCCGCACCGGGTCGTCGTTGCTCGGCACGCACCAGACCAGCCCCGCGCCGCCATCTTTCAGCGGCAACAATGCGGCCGGCCCATGGCGCGTGAAGCGTTCGTAGGCGACCCCGGCGGGGCGTGCCTTGCCCGCGTCTTCAAACTTTGCAGTTTCAAACTTCACCGTGCCGACCCAAGCCGTCTGCTGGTAGTCGTGCGTGACCGCCTTGCGCACCTGGTCCGAGAAGACACCGCCTTCGGCGACCACGACCAGGTCGAAGCGCTCGGCGATGCCGGCATCGACTTCGACGCCCTGCGCCACCGGCTTGAGTGCCGATACCGGCAAGCCGAAGCGGCTGCACAGGCGCTGCGGTTCGGCCTGCTCGGCCGCCAGCCATTCCTGCTGCAGCGGCGCCACGATGCCGCCGTAGCTCACCACTGCGCCGAGCAGCGCCACCGCTTCGTCGACAGCGCGGATGCGCAGCTGTGGTTCGCCGAGCCATTCGCCCAGCAGTGGCGGCAGCGAAGGCGCCTGTTGCGACACGTGCACTTCGAGGATCGGTTGAGCGAATTCTTCCCGCCAGGCGCCCAGCCGCTGCAGCAGTTGAACGCTGCCGAGCGAGAGCGCCAGCGTGCGTGGGTCTGCCGACACGTCCTTGTCGGCGGGCCGGGCGTCGAACAGTGTCACGCTGGCTTCGGGCAGGGCACGGGCTGCGTGCAGCGCCAGCGCCAGACCGACGGGGCCAGCACCGACAACGGCCAACGTGAGGCGGGGAAGATCCGATTTATGTTGCATGGGTCACGCTTTCGAGATGAATCGTTTCAGGCGAGCCCCCCGTGCCGGGGGTTCACGGTGGGTCGAGGCTGCGGCACTATTCGTCTCAGCCCAAAGCTGTTCCCGCAGTACTCACCTGAATCGAGATCGAATGAAATTTAAGACGCTCTCCGTCGCCATTCTGCTCGCGCTCGGCGCGCCGGCGGCCATGGCCTCCCAATGTACTGGCGACGGCTCCAGCCTCGGCGCCATCGGCGCTGCGCCCAAGTCGTTCGCCAGCGAGTGCTTCCGCACCTTTTCGTCGCCTGGCGCAAGTTTTACCGATCACTACTCGTTCTCGATCGCCGCGCTCGGCAACGTGTCTGGCGGGCTCGTCGACTTCCTGGTGTTCCAGTGGAACGACGTGAACCTGGACTCGGTGGTCGTGAGTGGCCAAGGCCAGGTTCGCACCGACAACAGCGCCGCAGACGGCTTCAGCTTCGCCGGCCTGGCCGCTGGCAACTACGATCTGGCCGTCTCCGGCTACCTCGACCGTGGCCAGCTGCTCGGCGGTTACACCGGTTCGATCAGCGCGGTGGCAGCGCCGGTGCCCGAACCTGAAACCTACGCGATGCTGATGCTCGGCCTGGCCGGTGTCGGCTTCGCCGCGCGCCGCCGCAACAAGTCCTGATACCTGCGCGGCTTCGGCCCCGCTGCCAAAAAGAGCAGACTTCGCGTCTGCTCTTTTTTTTGGCCACTCGCCCCTGCACCCGATCCGGCAGGAATGCACAGGCACCCCTGAAGGTCACTTTGACCCGGCGCTCACGTGACGTAGGCTCTCCAGCGGCCGACCAGTTCCAAGCGTGTCCGGCAGAACACACACCACGCAGCGGCCTCACAAGGAGCCTCTCTCGACATGATCCATCTTGAAACTACGCTGGGGCGCAGCGCGGCCCTGCTGTTGGCCACAGTGCTCCTGGCCGGGTGCGGCAAGAGCAAGACCGCCGATGAAACTCAGATCGCCGCCAAGGTCAACAAGGACGAAATCTCGATCCACCAGGTGCAGTACGCCTTGCAGCGCCAGCCGCGCCTGGCCGCCGCACAGCCGCAGACGGCGGCCCGGCGCGTACTCGACTCGCTGATCGAGCAGGAACTGGCGGCGCAGGCCGCCCGCAGCGAAGGCCTGGAAACCGACCCGGCCGTGGTGCAGGCGATGGAGGCGGCCAAGCGCGAGGTTCTGGCCCGCGCGTTCCAGGACCGGCTGGCGGCCAAGGCGGTGTCGGCGAGCACCGACGAAGTCGATCGTTACTTCGACAGCCAACCGGCCCTGTTCAGCGAGCGGCGCCTCTACTCCTTGCAGGAGTTCACGATGGACGTGGCAGAAGGCGACCCGCCGCGCATCCAGGCTGCCATCAGCGCCGTGAAGAGCGTGAGCGAGCTCGGTGAGGCGCTGAGCAAGGCCGGCTTGCGCTACCGTTCGCGCGAGTTCGCGCAGGCCGCCGAAGAGATGCCGATGGCCTTGCTCGAAACCTTGGCCAAGCTGCCGGTCGGCCAGCCGGTGATGACGCTGCAACCCGGCAGCGCCCGCGTGCTCGTGATCCTGCAGGCGCAGGCGGCCCCGATGAATCGCAACTTCGCGCGCGGTGCGATCGAGGCCTATCTGCTCGGCGAACGCAAACGCGAATTGGTGACTCGTGAGATGAAGCTCTTGCGCGAGCGAGCACAGATCGTCTACCAGGGCACTTTCGCCCAGACCGCCGCTGCCGCGAGTGCGGCCGCCTCGGCAGCCAAATAGGCGCATGCAGGCCAGCGTGTCCGACCTAAAGCCTATCGCCGGCACGGGCAATGCGGTGCGTCCGTTCGACGCCGTGGCGCTCGGCCTCATCGCCCTCGGCCTGGCCGCGCTCTGGCTGCCGACCTTCTGGGACCTGTGCTTCGGCATCTGGTCGGCCGAAGCGCAGGGGCACGAGCTGATCATCCTCGCGGTGTCGGGCTGGTTGTTGTACCGCCAGCGGCCCGCGTTGCAGGCGCTGCCGGATGCGTCCGGGCGCGCGGGCGGTGTGTTGCTGGCGCTCGGCCTGCTGCTCTACGCGTTCGGGCGCAGCCAGCAGTTCCTGCGCATCGAGATGGTCTCGCTCAGCCTGGTTCTGCTGGCGGTGCTGGTGCTGCTAAAGGGCTGGGCCGTGCTGCGGCTGGTCTGGTTCCCGCTGTTCTTTCTGCTGTTTGCGCTGCCGCTGCCCTACACCCTGGTCCAGGCGGTCACGGCGCCGCTGAAGCTGGGCGTCTCGATCGTCGCGACGAAGCTGCTGCTGTGGCTCGGGTACCCGATGGGCCGCACAGGCGTGGTCATGACCATCGGCCAGTACCAGTTGCTCGTGTCCGAAGCCTGTGC
>JAYVTD010000372.1:0-2673 GCA_043774765.1 Rhizobacter sp.
GCGCGGCGTTCTGCTGCGTGGCCTGGTCCATCTGCGTGACCGCCTCACCCACCTGCGCCACGCCCGCGCTCTGCTCGATGCTGGCGCTGCTGATCTCACCCATGATGTCGGTCACGCGCTTGATCGCGGTGACGATCTCGGTCATCGTCACGCCGGCCTGGTCGACCAGCGTGGTGCCTTGTTCGACCCGCTCGACGCTGGTGCTGATGAGACCCTTGATCTCCTTGGCCGCTTCGGCGCTGCGCTGCGCCAGGCTGCGCACTTCGCTGGCCACGACCGCAAAGCCCCGGCCCTGCTCGCCGGCACGCGCCGCTTCGACCGCGGCGTTGAGCGCCAGGATGTTGGTCTGGAACGCGATGCCGTCGATCACGCCGATGATGTCGCTGATCTTCTTGCTGGCGTCGTTGATGCCTTTCATGGTCTCGACCACCTGGCCGACCACTTCGCCGCCTTTCACCGCCACCGTGTTCGCGCCCATGGCGAGCTGGTTGGCCTGCCTGGCGTTGTCGGCGTTCTGCCTCACCGTGGAGCCGAGTTGTTCCATCGACGCCGCTGTCTCTTCCAGGGCCGCGGCTTGCTCTTCGGTGCGCTGCGACAGATCCTGGTTGCCCTGGGCGATCTGCGCCGACGCGGTGGCCACGCCCTCGGCGTTCTGGCGCACTTCGGAGACCACCTTCAAGAGGTTGTCGCGCATGTTCTTCAGCGACGCCATCAGGCTGGTCGTGTCGCCGGGCCGGAGATCGATCTTCACGGTCAGGTCGCCCTGGGCGACGCTGTGGGCGAGTTGTGCCGCAGTGTCCGGCTCGGTGCCGAGCTGGCGCATCACGCTGCGCGTTAGCCAGACGCCCAGGCCGACGCCGAACAGCAGGCCGGCGCCGACAAGCGACAGCATCAGGAACCGGCTCTGGTGGTAGAGCGCCGCGGTTCGACCGGCCGCTTCGCGAGCGTTGTGTTCCTTGAGTTCGGCGAGCTTGCTCATATGCTCGTCGATCTTGCCGACGAGCTGGCCGAAGGTGCCTAACAGAACCTCGCTCAGCTCTTTGCGCTGATCCAGCGGCGCCGCCTTGATCTTGGCGTGAAGCGCGGCGCCCTGCCCTTCGAACTCCTTCCAGACCGCGTCGAGTTCGGCCAACGTCTGCTTGCCCTTCTCGGAGAAGAACATCGGGCGAGCCTTCCCGATCAGCTCGTGGGTGGCCGCCAAATCCTTGTCGGCCTGGGCCAGGAAGGTGGCGCGCTGCGCGTCGCCGGTCGCCAGGATCGCGTTACGCCTCGAGCGGCCGACATGGACCAGGTTGATGTTGGCTTCCTTGATGAACGAAAGGCCGGCCAGCTCACGCTGGTACATCGTCTCGGCCTCGCCGTTGAGCTGGGCCAGGCTGCGGATGCCGACGAGGCTGATGGCGGCGCCGATCGCACAGACAAGAACGAACGCGCAGATCAGGCGCGTGCCGAGTTTCATTTGGTTGAAGTTCATGGCGAATCAATTCATGGTTGGTGGTGCAGGCTCGCTGCGTCGGGTGTTCGTCAGTGCGTGGCGCCGATCAGGCCCATCTCTTCGCTGGCCATCAGGCCTTCGATGTCCATCAGGATCAGCATGCGCTCGCCGACGCTGCCGATGCCGGTGATGAAACTCGCGTCCACGGCCGAGGCCATCTCGGGTGCGGGCTTGATAGTGTCCTTGGCCAGTTCGAGCACGTCGGAGACCGAGTCGACCACGGCGCCGACCACGCGGCCCTTCACGTTGAGCACGATCACGACGGTCAGTGCGCTGTACTCGGCGCTCTCGCAACCCAGGCGCAGGCGCAGGTCGACGATCGGCACGATCACGCCGCGCAGGTTGACCACGCCCTTGATGAACGGCGGGGCATTGGCAATGCGTGTCGGCGGCTCGTAGGAGCGGATCTCCTGCACTTTCAGGATGTCGATGCCGTACTCTTCGCCACCCAGGCGAAAGGTCAGGAATTCGCCGCCCACATGCTGGGCGGTGTTGGCAACTTCGTGGCGCGCCACCACGGCGGCGTCGGTCATCGTGTTCATGGTTGTTCCTTGTGTCGAAATGGTTCAGGGAATGGATCGGGTTCGAAAGACTCAGGCCGCTTCGGCCAGCCTGAAGTTGCCCACCACACGGGCGAGGGTGACGGCCTGTTCCTTCAGGCTCTCGGAGGCGGCAGCGCTCTGTTCCACCAGCGCCGCGTTCTGCTGCGTCATCTGGTCGAGTTGCACGACCGAGGTGTTGACCTGGCCGATGCCGTCAGACTGCTCGGCCGACGCGGCGGTGATCTCGCCGATGATGTTGGCGACGCGCTGCACGCTGCTGACGATTTCGTTCATCGTCTGGCCGGCATCGGCCACCAGGCGCGAGCCGCCTTCGACTTTCTCGACCGAGGCGCCGATCAGCGCTTTGATCTCTTTGGCAGCCTGCGCGCTGCGCTGCGCCAGCGAGCGAACTTCGCTGGCCACGACCGCGAAGCCTCGGCCCTGTTCACCGGCACGCGCCGCTTCGACCGCCGCATTCAGCGCGAGGATGTTGGTCTGGAACGCGATGCCGTCGATCACGCCGATGATGTCGCGGATCTTCTTCGACGCCACGTTGATCTCGGTCATCGTGCTGACCACCTGCGCCACCACCTGACCACCGCGCGCGGCCACTTCGGCGGCCGACGAGGCGAGCTG